>JBJEKG010000350.1:0-5207 GCA_051878535.1 Muribaculaceae bacterium | reverse complement strand
AGAGGTAGGGGATTACGTAAGCGATTTCGGAGGTGACGCCCAATTGCGATTTGATGATGATGAGCACGTGGGCATCAAGGGGCAGATACTTGAGCGGCACTTGGATGCCTTCGCCGTAGTTGTACGACGACGAGAGGCTGTAGTTGTTGTAACGGAAGTAGTAGTTGCCACCCAGTGCGGCGTTGTTGCCGTCGGGGGTGTAGTCGTCGGCGAACTTGCCGTTGCCTTCATACTTGCTTAGGTTCCAGCGCGAGAAGCGGAAGTAGATAAGTTCGTCGTCTTCCACCATATTGCCTTCTGTGCCGGGGTCGAGCACCTTCATATAGAGGTTGCCGTCTTCGTCGAGGCGGTAGAAGGGAGCGTCTTCGCCGTACTCAAACACGGTGTCGGCCGGGATTTGGTTGATGACCACTTGGTCGGCTAAGTAGAAGTTGGTGTAGCGGTTTTCGTCGGCGAGCAACTCGGCGTAGGTTTTGTCGTCGTTGCAGGCGTAAGAGAGGATGGCGGCAGCAAATGCTGTGAGGATGGTCAAGTATTTGGTAACTTTCATTATAATAAAGGAGTAGGGGATTACGATTGGTGATTGGAAAGGTATAGTTCTTTGTTGGTGGGCAGAAACGAGCGGAACAGTTCGGCAGCTTGCTGCAATGTGCCGCGGAACTCGCCGCCGGCCGCGTTCTTGTGGCCGCCGCCGCCGAAGTGCTCGCGGCAAAGCTCGTTGACGGGGAAGTTGCCGAGCGAACGCATCGACACTTTCACGTAGCCGCTTTCTTCGCGCAAGAATGCGGAGTAAACCACTCCGGGGATGGCCAGCGGGCGGTTGACCAAGCCTTCGGTGTCGCCCTTGACATAGTGGAAGCGGTTGAGTTCGTCGCGAGTGATGGTGATGAGCGCGGCGCCGTATTCGGTAAACACCTCCATCTTTTTGAGCAAGGCGTATGAGTTGAGGCGAAGCGAGTTTTCGCTGTGGGTTTCAAACATACGGCGGTAGATGTCCTCCTTGTCGGCGCCTTTGCGCACCAACTCGGCCACCACGATGTAGATTTCGGGGTCGGCACAGTTGTAGGAGAAGTTGCCGGTGTCGGTCATCATACCGGTGAGCAGGTACTCGGCCGCGGCCTTGTCGATGATGGTGAACATTTCCATGGCGCACAGCACCTTGAACAGCAAGAAGCAAGTGGAGCACATCTGCGGGTGCGAGATGCACACTTGCGCAAAGTCTTCTGGGCCTAAGTGGTGGTCGATCAGCACTTTGGGGGCAGTGGCTTTGGTCACTTCGTCGCCCACGGCGCCGATGCGGCTGAGCGCGTTGAAGTCCAAGCAGAAAATCAGTTCGGCTTCGTGCACCAACTGCGCGGCAAACTGCGGATATCGCGTGGCATCGGTGATTTCTTTGGCTCCGGGCAGCGACAGCAACGAGTTGAGCAAGGCATCCGGCGCCACGATGCGCACATCCTTGTCGAGCTGCTGCAGCACACTCTGCAAGGCCAAGGCTGCGCCGACAGCATCGCCATCCGGCGCTTGGTGGATGGTTATGACAATGCGGTGCGCCGTGTCGATGAGCGAGCGCAATTGGCGGATATTTTTATCTTCGTTGAGCGGTGTAAGCATTCAATTTAGGCGAATTACGGCCACGTGGCCATTTTATCTTGCAAAGTTAACCACTTTGTCGCTATCTCACAACATTTTTAACGAAAAAAAACAACCTTTCCAATACTTTTTCACCAAAACCGCGGGCGAAAAGCATCCGATTAGTGAGGCGATGCACCAATCAACCGCTGTGGCTGTCTATCTTTTCAACTTCTCCAAATACTCTGTAGGTGTTATGCCTTCTTTTTTCTTGAAAAGGCGGCTCAGATGATGCGGATACTCAAAGCCGAGCTTGTAGGCTGCTGTCGAAATGGAATCGCCTCCCGATAGCAGGCTTTTCGCTTTCTTAATGACAAACTGCAGGATGTATTCTTTGGCGGAATCGCCGGTGTGTCGTTTTACTATGTCGCTGAAATATCCGGCCGACATGCATAGGCGGTCGGCGCAATAGGTCACTGATGGTAGTCCGAGTTTGAACTGTTCTTCGTGCGAGAAGTAATCTTCCAGAAGAGAGCTGAGGCGTTGGAGCATGCCGGTAGTTTCTACTTTAGATGTTTGGAACTGCCTGTTGTAGAATCGTTTACAATAGTTTAGCAGCAGACTGATGTAGTCGAGCAAAATAGTGGTTTGCACATCATCAGCCGGGGTAGCAAGTTCCATCTGTATCCGCTTCATAATGTTGGCCAAGAGGGTGAATTCCTCTTCCGTGGTATGTAAAGCTTCATTGACATTATAGTCAAAGAATGAGTAAGTGCCAATACTCTTTTCTAACGGAGAGTTGTGCAACAAATCGGGATGAAACAGCAATGCCCATCCGTCTAAGTTGATTCGTTCGCCATTGTCTTCTTTGCCACCAATCTGTCCCGGCGCAACGCAAATCACCGAGCTACCGTTTGGGTAACCATATCGACCGCTGCCGTATGTAAGGCCAATTGAAAGATTCTTGTGCATGAACACACCATATACGTCATAATTATTGAGAGTGTGCGGTATGGGCGAAATAGCCGCATAGTCCACAATTCCAATCAATGGGTGCTGTTCTCGGCCGCCAATGTATCTGATAAAGTCGCCCGGCTTTCTCACCTTTAGTATTTTGCTCATAATAACAGATGGATTATTGTGCAAAGATAGTCATTTTTTTTCAAAAGTTTGGTTCAAACAACCAAAAAACCGCAAAAATGGTTAGAAATGCTTGGTTTTTGGGTATGCGCGAAATGTATGGCTGTCGTATCTTTGCACCGATTTAATAATTACGATATGAATGGTGTGACTTTCAACAAGATTAATAACTACATCGCGTAAAATGAAAAGAACAGTTTTATTTGCAATATTAACCGCAATGACAATCAATGTTATGGCACAACAGAAAATAGTACAGACGGCAGGCCGCACACAGCTGGGCGAGTTTGCCCCGGAGTTTGCCCACCTCAACGATGACATCCTTTTCGGCGAGGTGTGGAGCCGCAACGACCTGCTGAGTTTGCGCGACCGCAGCCTCGTTACAATCACCGCTCTCATCAGTCAAGGTCTTACCGACTCATCGCTCACCTTCCACCTGCAGGAGGCTAAGAAGAACGGTATCACCCGAACGGAAATCGCCGAAATCATCACCCATATCGCTTTCTATGCCGGCTGGCCCAAAGCGTGGGCGGCCTTCCGTCAGGCTAAGGAGGTATGGGCGGAGGATGTTCCTGCAGACGACGCTATGGCTCGCTTTCAAAATGAAATGATTTTCCCCATCGGAGCGCCCAACACCGCTTTCGCTCAGTATTTTACCGGCAAAAGTTACTTGGCACCCATCTCCACGGAGCAGGTGGTTGTGTATAACGTGACCTTCGAGCCGGCGTGCCGCAATAATTGGCACGTTCATCATGCCACAAAGGGTGGGGGACAGCTGCTCATCGGCGTGGCCGGTCGCGGTTGGTATCAACAGGAAGGTATGCCTGCACAGGAGATTCTCCCCGGCACTGTAATCCATATCCCCGCCAACGTAAAGCACTGGCACGGAGCCGCCGCCGACAGCTGGTTCGCCCATCTCGCTTTTGAAGTGGAGGGAGAGGATACCTCCAATGAATGGCTCGAAGCGGTGAGTGATGAGGAGTATAACAAACTAAGCAATATGTGACACAAACCCGCGGGCGGGAAGCGCAGATGCAGCTTTCCGCCTGCGGGTGTTAGTTAGAATTTGAGGTAGAAAATCAAACGCTGTTGTACGTACTCATTTCCCTCATAATCATGGAAAGTTATTTCTGTGCCATCTTCATAAGTTTCATTAATGAAATCATATTCATCTACCTTGGCCTCCACCTTTGAGCCATCTACCAAGAAGGTGAATGATTTAATGTCGCGAAGCTCGTCACCGTCGAAGAAGATATCATCGATTTCCGCTGTGTAGTTTAGGTATAACGGCTGATCCTCGGAAGTTAAACGGAGTTCTTCGAGTTTGGATGCGGCCAGCGGCATGGTCACGTGCGTGCCATCGCGTGTGATACGGGGAATGTCCACACATTCTGGCAGGTTGTCCTCGCTGATGGCGGGGTAGTCGAATATGCCCAACTTACCTTTCACGCCGGTGACTGGTTCTTTGAACAGCTTGGCGTCTTTGAGTAACCAGTGTGTCGCACCCGGTTGAGCCCATTCCGACTCGGAATCGGTGACGCATTTCTCCACCGTTGCCACGCCAACGATGGCTGACTTGGGCACGTCAGCGAGGGATGGGAGGATGCCCATTATTTGATAGTTTTCCACATGGCGATAGTAGTACATTGGCATATTATTATCGTCTTGGCCCCGCTGAGCGCGGGCGCCAACATGAATGAGCAGGCGCATCGGGGTGGATTTCAGGGCCCACGTGCGGTTTTCCACGTCTTTGAGGCCGCAGCAGATGATTGTGCCCCAAGGTTGTTGAACGGAGATTGTATTCATATTCGAGTGTGATTTAGGTTGATGTTGCAAAGTTAGACATAATTTGTGTCAAAACGCGGCACAATCTCAAAAAATTTTGCGAATCACTAAAAAGCGAATTATTCCCACCAGAGATACTGGATTATGTATTTCATTGATTAACAGCTATTTAGCTTTGCGGCCGTTTTCGCTACTGAAAATAATTGGCCGAAAATTGTGCCAAATTGAAAAATTTTTCGTAACTTTGCAAACAAATTGCAAACCTAAGGTTAATTATTAGAAGTTCTACAACCAATCTTAAAAACAAGTTTCCAATTATGAACGTAGAAATTATTGGCACCAATGCCGGCGCAGTTTGGACCGCTCTGAGCGAAGCTGCCGCCACCCTCGACACCAAGCAAATTAAGAAAGCAACCAAACTCAAAGACAAAGAGTTGTTCGCCGCCCTCGGTTGGCTGGCTCGCGAAGGCAAAGTGACCCTCGCCCCCGCCGAAGATGGCAAAGAAGTGCTTGTAACTTTGGCATAATCCATCCCCACTTACCACACCACAACAGCGGCAACCCCTGCGGGTTGCCGCTGTTGTGGTGTGCACTTACCGGTCTAAAGCGATTAACCAAAATCAGCTAAATCGAAGTACATTAATCGAGTGCGCTGTCCTTCGTCACTGGTACTTAAAAAAGTGAAATCATTCTTTTTATAAAATGGGATTGCT
>JBJEKG010000349.1:0-5224 GCA_051878535.1 Muribaculaceae bacterium | reverse complement strand
AACTATTTTACTCGCTTTGGTGAGCTCGATTGCCGTTTCTGCTCAATCTGTCACCGAATACTTCACCGTTGGCACCCCAATCTCCTTCTGCGGCACCGACTTCTCGCTGGCGTGGAGTGCGCATCCCCAAGAAATCTACTACGTGCAAGAGTACCTTCCACAAGGCGACTCGTTCGAGAACTACACCAAAATGCTCACTGTCAGCATCGTATTCTGGGACAGAACCCCCGAGCAGGCCGTCCAAGACAAAATCGCCGAATTGGAGCAACGCAAACAAACCGACCCCGTCGCCAACTACACCGTGTTTGAAAAAGAAGGCCAATACATGCTGGATTTCATCGTCAGCGACGCTAAGGATGGTCAAATTTCATTAGTGGAGCAAGACCTTCACCTTTACAAACAAGTGACCATCAACGGCCGCAAAGCCTGCGTGCTCACATTCTATTCAGCCCGCGCCTACGGCGACGACATCTACACCTTCATCCAATCCATCCCGGCCAACCGCCCCACCCTCTACGAAGCCCTGCTGAATCTCCACCGCAACCTCACCATAACCTTCAACAGATAGCCGCCCGCACAGCAAGCGGATAAGCCTTTCGCGCGAAGCCGTTTTGCAAATGCTCGAGTTTGTGCTCTTCGGTAGCTCTGTCCACCCGCTTATTTGTCGCGAATATGATTCTCAGCGAAGAAAAATTTGGCGGTTTGGTTTTTTATTATTAACTTTGTGCAATTTATAAAGTTAACTTAGTAAATTTCGTAATTATGAATGAGTATATTTATCGCAGTTTATCTTCAAAAATCCTTGAGGTCCAGCAGTTTTTCCCCGTAACTATAATCACCGGCCCGCGCCAATCGGGCAAAACTTCGCTGTGTCGCAAACTATTTCCGGAGCATAACTACGTGAATTTAGAGGACATTACGCAGCGCGCCTTCGCCACCAACGACCCCAACCGATTTCTCGACCGCTATGCCGGCCCGGTTATCATCGACGAGGTACAGAACGTGCCCGAGCTGCTGTCGGCTATCCAAGTGTGCGTGGACCAGGACCGTGCGCGGCGATTCATCCTCACCGGCAGCAGCAATTTTGCGCTAATGCACGGCATTACGCAGTCGCTGTCCGGACGCGCCGCTTTGTTCACCCTTTTGCCCCTTTCCTTGCGCGAAATTTCCGACCACGTAGCCGTCCAAACCACCGAGCAGATACTCTTCAACGGGCTGTACCCGGGCGTGATTGCCGGCGGAATTCCCGTGCATTATTTCTACTCCAACTACTATGCTACCTACGTGGAACGCGATGTGCGCCAACTACTTAGGGTAAAGAATATCCTCAGTTTCGACAAATTCGTGCGGCTGCTGGCAGCGCGCGTCGGTTCGGAATTGAACGTGTCGGCACTGTCGAAAGAAGCCGGCGTGAGTGCAGCCACCATCAACGAGTGGTTGTCAATTCTGAACGCGTCATACATCACCTACAACGTGGCGCCATACTTCGCCAACGTCAGCAAGCGCCTCACCAAGATGCCGAAGGTGTACTTCCACGACACCGGTCTGCTGTGCTACCTGCTTACCCTCGACCAACCGGAGCAATTGTCCACCCACCCTTTGCGCGGCGCCATATTCGAAAACCTCGTCATGGGCGAGCTGTACAAGCAGCGCCTAAATCTGGCTCAGCAGCCCAGCCTCTACTTCTACCGCGAGTCAAGCGGCAAGGAAGTGGACGCGCTCATCGCTGCCGGCGGCCGTCTCGACCTGTTTGAAATCAAATCCGCAGGCACATTCCGCGCCGAATTTTCCGCCAACATGAAATACTTGCAGCAGTTGCTGCCGGAAGTGAACCGGATGGAGGTGATTTACGACGGTCCAACCCTTGCCGGAGTTGCAGCAAACTTCCGCGAGCTGGCCATTGGTTAGTAACTGTTCAGCTTGTGTGGATTTGCGCAATTTGAAGCAATTATCCAAATATTTCTAATTTTTTGTAAGAAATATTTGGATAATTGCAAAAATGTGTTTAACTTTGCGGCAAATCTCTCACAAATTGAATAGTCTATGAAGAAAACGTTACTCATTTCCACCCTCGCTGCTTGCTCCGCTCTCACTATCTCGGCGCAAGCTCCCGCACAAATCGCTACTATGCGTGCCGTATCGCCACAGCACGCGGTTCAAGTGCCGCTGCGCACCGATGCTCACGTGCTTTCCACCCGCGCCCTCGCCCCGGGCGTGCAGCTTCAAGTGGTCGACGGCCTCAATGGCATGCCGGTTAAACGTTTGGTTACCAACCGCTTGCAGCAAGCTATCAATCCGCGCCGCAACGCTCCCGCCAAGGTGGAAGCCGTCGACGGCATCTC
Organism: Muribaculaceae bacterium; assembly: GCA_051878535.1. GTDB lineage: Bacteria > Bacteroidota > Bacteroidia > Bacteroidales > Muribaculaceae > CAG-873. Next base: position 2,882 of record JBJEKG010000349.1, on the reverse strand, counting down.
GCTCCAAGAAGGCTTCGAAGCCTTCGATGGCACCGACGGCTGGCAGCCCGAAGGTTGGGAGGCTCAATCATTGGGCGACCCCATCGAAAGCGACGTGCCTCAAGGCTGGTTCATCTCCGCCGGCTTGATGTACTCCCCGCTACCCGTGGGCAACTACTACGAAGCAATCTTCTTCGACGCGGCCGCCAAGGACGAGTGGCTCATTACTCCCACCGTGACCCTCACCGCCACCCCTGTGCTCTACTTCCAAGCTTACATCGACCCCATTTTCCTGTTCAACCTCAACAACGTTGATTGGGACAACTTCGAATTTACGGCCGTGGAACCCGCCGCCAACGTGCAAGTTTTGGTGAAGCCCGCCGGAATCAATGATTGGACCATACTCCACGACTTCTTCGATGATTACAAAGACCTAACCCTCAGCGAATTGTGGAATGTTACCTACGACCAAGAAAACCTCACCCAATACTCCATCGACCTCGCCGATTACGCCTCGCAAGAGGTGCAAATCGCCTTCCGCTACGTGGGCACTGACGGCAACACCGTCATGCTCGATGAGGTTATGGTTTCCAACCCGCAGCTCGATGCCGAGTACGCCTACCCCTTCAACTCGCTCTACTTCGGCATCAACACTGATTACTCCGCCATCTCGCTGTCGATGCCTCTCCTCCCTGTAAATGAAGAACTTACATGGATGAACTACTGCGAAGAAGATGGCGTGACCTCCACCTGGCAATACCACGACTGGGCCACCAACGAAATCCTCACCACCAACTCCTTCGACCTCTCCGCCACCTACTTCCCCGACTATTCCTCCGACTTCACCTGCCGCAACAATTGCTACAATTCGCCCATCCTCACCCTGTCGAAACCGGGTGCCGCCGATGGCTCGTACCAACGCTTCCAATACTTCCAAGCCGGCGGTCGCGCCGAATGGAGCAGCCAAGGTGAACTCGTCACCTACGGCGTAATGCCCTTCGACTACCTCACCGAAGGCTTCGACATCTTTGTAGCCGACAACGATATGGAGGCCGGCATACCCATCTACGGCTACAGCAAAGACGTGGACCAATTCTGGACCGACTACACTTTCCAAGGCCAGGAAGAAGAAGGTGAAGGCGTCAAGCTCACCGCCATCATGAACTGCTACCTCCCATCGCAAAATCCCATCGTATTCTCCGACGCTTGGGTGCTCGCCAAGGGCCAAATCGGTGCCGACGCCGTTTTCACTCTCGACGTATGCCTCATTGATGACGAAGGCGCTTTGAAAGAGCCTATGGCTGTGGCCACCTGCCGCGGCGCCGACATGATTATGAGTGAAGGCGGCATGCAAAACTACTACGCCATACCCTTCACCTTCGACCAACCGGTGGTAATCTCCGCCGCCGACACCGAGCTATACGTGGTGCGCCTCTCGGGCTTCAACGACCCCGACAACGTCTCCTACTTCGCTCCCTACCAATCCGTTGAAGATAACCCCGACTGGCTCGGCCTCGGCTGGTTGCAGAAAGAAATCTCCATGGGCGGCGAAACTCGCACCTCGCTCTCTTCCACCGGCTACTACACCGGCTTCCAATCCTTCGCCATCGGCCTCGACGCCTTCTACCCCTGGCTCTTCCCCGCCGCTGACGAAGTGAGCACCGACTCCGAAGGTCTCGCTCAAATTGCCCTCGGCTCATACTACGACGGCTCGCAACTCACTGCCACTCAACCCGATGGCTCGCCCCTGCCCGCTTGGCTCACCGCCACCATCACCGGCCGTTACGGCGATGCCAAGATTGAGTTCACCGCCACCGGCACCGAAGCCGCCGACCAACCCGTGCTCATCTCCGCACCCGGCGTAGCTGCCACCGTCACCGTTCACTACGACGGCAACGCGTCAATCGCCTCCGCCATCGCCGACGGCGACAACGCGCCCGCCCAACTCTTCAACCTCGCCGGCCAACAAGTAAGCGGCACCCCCGCTCCCGGCATCTACTTCCAACGCTCCACCAATGGAACCGTCACCAAGCAATTGGTGAAATAAACCAATCATCTAAATAGCCCCCGAGGCGGCTGCTACACCGGCAGCCGCTTCTTTTTATGTAAAAAAGTCGAAAATTTGGTCGCGTGAACCAAATTTTGAACCACGCTCCATTTTTTTCGCCTAACTTTGTGCCATAATTCTTTAATACTATATAATTATGACACACGATTTTACCACCCTTACTTCCGTTCTCGGTCGTTGCAGCGCCAAGGTCGCCGACCAAGTCATCGCTGAAATCCGTTCAGCCATCAACGATGCCCAACAAGGCAACGACACTCCTTCCGCCGACCTCACCGAGGTATCCGTAGCCGTTCACAAGAAAAAGGCCGAGCAGGCCGCCGCCCGTCGCGCCAAAGCCGCCGAGCGCCGTGCCCAAAAAGCCGCCGCCCACCATGAGTCCTGTGGCGAAGCGGAAGCTGAGCTGCCGACCGCTACCACCTGCGGGGATGCTTTCACCCCCGAAATGGTGAAATACCTCCGCCGTTGCCCCGACCAACACATACTCAGCGTGCTCAATAGCTACGTTCACCTCATCCTCACCGGACAACTCATCTACACCGCCGACGACCATCGCTACCTCGACAACTTCATCTACCTCGCTCGCACACTCGGCATCATCGACAATCCCGTACCGCCAACCATAGAGCAAGCCGCAACCTTCCTTTTCAACAACCCGGCTATCCCTCTCCCCCGCGCCGAGCGTCGTGCTCTCGAGCGTGCAATCCGCAAACAAGCTCGCCACAATCGATAAAAAGCACTTGTTTTTTTTCAGTAAAATGTTTGGCCATTTCGCGCTTTCTTTGTACCTTTGGGCGTTGAAATCCATTCATTCTACAATTATGGCAGAATCACTTCC
>JBJEKG010000348.1:0-5304 GCA_051878535.1 Muribaculaceae bacterium | reverse complement strand
CGAAAGCAAGTGCTTCGGCCACTGGAACAGCGAAATGATTGAAGCCTATCCCACCGTGGGCTTCGGCTACGAACACCCGCAACAATGGGGCTTCGACGTGTCGGAAGTAGGTGCCACCGTGGAAGGTCCGTTCTACATAGCCTTCGAATACAGCGACGACATGCCCATCGATTCACCCGACCCCAACATCACCCGCTCCTACGTGGCATTCGGCATGGTGGAACACGGCTCCAAAGCCACCACCATCTACGGCAAGGCTAAAGCCGGCGCCGACCCCGACTTCGTGCCCGATGGCGGCTGGTATCGCCTCGACGAAATCGACCCCTCCATGCGCAAAGGCTACGGCACATACCTTGTGCTCTGGTGCGACCTCAACATGCGCGAAGGCGTGGTAGCGATTGATAACGACGGCAACGCCGTCTTCGACCTCCGCCTCGACGGCGACGTGCTCCACGTGAGCGGCACCGCCGAGGGCGAACGCGTGGCCATCTACACCCTCAGCGGCGCCCAAGTGCTCGCCGTCCAAGGCCAAGCCGACGCCACCGCCATCAACGTCGCCGCCCTCCCCGCCGGCCCCTACGTGATAGTGACCCAAGCCGGCGCCCGCAAATTCATCCGCTAACCCCATCCCCTCATACCTGCCGCACAAACTGTGTCAGAAGTCTGCACAGTGTGCAAAGGGTTCACAGGAGGACAGGAGATTTAGCAGGAGAACAGGAATTATATTATTGATATTCAATTGATTACATCCTGTTCTCCTGTTGAGTCTCCTGTCCTCCTGTGGATTTTTTGCGAGCTTTCGACAGGCTGTGTTCGGATTCAGGACTTTTTGACATACTTTTTTTATCATATTCATAACCGATATTGTTTATTGATCCCGGAAAATCGTGCGAAATTTGGTTCTCGCGACCAAATTTTCAGAAGCGGAGCGAATTTTGCCGTAAATTTGCATCACAAACCAAAACTATAAAAATTATGACACACACTGACATCTCTTTCGACAACCTGCAACAAGCACTCAGCCGCTGCGGCGAAAAACTCGCCACTGAGGCCATCAACGAAATCCGCACCGCCATCAACCAAGCCGTGGCCCAAGCCGCCACCGCCGCCGAAGTCGACACCCTCCTGCGCCCCGTCCAAACCACCGTGGAAGCTGCCCAAACCGCCCGCCGCGAAAAGGCTGCCGCCCGCCGCGCCGCCCAAAAAGCCGCCCAAGCTGAAGCCACCGCCGAGCAAAGCAAATCATCCGATGCCCGCCCGGGGTCCTGTGGCGAAGCGGAAGCTGAGCTGCCCGCTCCTGCTTTCACTCCCGAGATGGTGAAATACCTGCGCCGATGCCCCGACCAATACATGCTCGCTGTGCTCAACAGCTACATCCACCTCATCCTCACCGGCAACCTCATCCACACCGCCGACGACCACCGCTACCTCGACAACTTCATCACCCTGGCCCGCACCCTCGGCATTATCGACAATCCCGAACCGCTTACCGCCCTCCAAGCAGCCACCTTCCTGTGCGACAACCCCGCCCTCCCCCTTCCCCGCGCCCAACGCCGCGCCCTCGAGCGCCTCCGCCGCAAGCAAGCCCGCCGCTCCCACTCCGAAAAAGTGTGACATGTTACACTTTTTCGGAATAAGAAGGTAAACTGATAAATAAGTTAGCACAAACAAAGGCTAATCTCTGCGATTCCGCCGGATGTTTGAAGAAAAATTTGGAGGAAAATAAAAAAATCATTAACTTTGTATTCCGAAATCTCGTTACATGTTACATTTTTTCGGAATTGATATGAAAATTTTACGCAATAGATATCTTCAGCGATTAATTGATAGTCGTCACAATGGAATGATAAAAGTTGTGACTGGTGTGCGACGTTGTGGCAAGTCATATCTTCTCTTTAACTTATTCGCTGAATGGCTCATCGAGAGTGGTGTAAGTGATGATCATTTAGTGCGCATCGACCTTGAGGACAGGCATAATAAGCAGTTGCGCAATCCGGATGCGATGATGGACTATATCGACTCCAGACTGGTTGATAGTCGAATGTATTACCTCTTGATCGATGAGATTCAATTGGTTGACGAGTTTGAGGATGTCCTCAATAGTTATCTGAAGAAACGCAATGTGGATGTTTATGTGACGGGAAGTAATGCACGCTTCTTGTCGAAAGATGTGATTACGACCTTTAGAGGCCGTGGTGAGGAAATCAAGGTGTATCCATTGAGTTTCAGCGAGTTCATGTCGGTTAGTGAGCTTCGAGAGGATTTGGCCTTTGAGGAATATATGACGTATGGAGGACTTCCACAAGTGCTTGAATATAAGACGGAAGAACGCAAAGCGGAGTATCTAAAGTCGTTGTTTGCGCAGACCTATATTACCGATATTAAAGAGCGATATAATATAAGAAATGATGAAGAACTCGAAATCTTATTGGATATCGTATCCTCAAACATTGGGAGCCTGACCAATCCTTATCGGCTTGCCAATACCTTTGTTAGTGAAAAGAAGGTGCGGATAACGGATAAGACGATTAAGTTGTATCTCGATTATATATGCGATTCTTTTTTAGTGGAGAAGTCGCAGAGATACGATGTTAAGGGAAAGAGCTACATTGAGACGCCGTATAAATACTATTTTGTGGATTTAGGCCTTAGAAATGCCCGTCTGAATTTTCGACAACTTGAGAAGACTCACATGATGGAGAATGTTATATATAATGAGTTGCGAATCAGAGGGTACAATGTCGATGTAGGTTTAGTCCCCGTCGTTAATCGAGATAAAGATGGGACGGCACAACGTGTAAACTATGAGATTGACTTTGTGTGTAATCAAGGGAATAAGAGGTATTATATCCAGTCGGCATATCGCTTGGAATCGCCGGAAAAGATAATCCAGGAAGAGCGTTCACTGCGGTGTGTAAACGATTCGTTTAAAAAGATTATTATAGTAGGAGATTCTATCTTAGTGGAGCGAGATAATAGCGGAATTACGCGCATCAGCATTTATGATTTCTTATTAAAAGAGAACTCGTTGGAATTGTGATGGGATTGCGCCGGCGGAGAAAGCCAACAGGTAGCTATTCCGAAAAAGTGTGACATGTTACACTTTTTCGGAATTCGAGGCGGCAATGCGCCGCACGGCAGACGCTGTTCGGCTTTCGCCTCACCACGACAACCAGCCTCCGGATACAACCGCTCAGTTATTCGCCAGAATTGCGTGAGATCGTCTTCGCCCGGATGGCCATCGTAAGAAATCGTCTTTCCCTCTTCCGCTCCGTAAAAATCTGCTAAATCTGTGTGAGGCTTTTCGCCCGGATGGAGCCGTGAAATCGTGTTCGGAGGGGGCGGTGGTGTCGAATTGGGGAGAAATGGCTGATTTTTTGTTAAAAGTGGTGGAAAATTTGGTGAATTGGTGAAAAAATGATTATATTTGCGGAAAAATTTTTGCAAATGGATATTATGCCCACATATTTCGGATTATTTTGCTGCGCTCAGTGGCGCGGCGCTGTGGCATATTATTGCTAACCTTATAATTACCTACGTATGAAGAGTGTCTTTAAAATGATTGCATTGGCATTGGCGGCAGCGGTGAGTTGCGGCGATGTCGATGCAAGTGACTATGCAGTGCATTTTGCTTCGGCGCAGGGCGTTGAAGCCGTGACAGTGAACACGTTAGCCGAGTTTTACGGCATCGAAGCCGGTACTCAGCAATTGTATAAATACGATGGCGAGGCCGTGGTGACATTTGTCGACGGCGCCACCGCACAGGTCTACTTGCAAGATGCCACCGCCGGATTTGTGCTCGATGTGGAGAGCGTCAACGCGGCGATTGCCGTGGGCGATGCGCTCACCGGCTTCTGTGGCGTGATGATGCAGAATGCGCCGGTGCCCACGATGGCGCTGACCGACGCCGGCACTGTAGTGTCGCAGGGCAACGCGGTTGAACCCGTAGAACTGACCTTGCAACAGTTGGTGGCCGCACCTCAGCAGTACGTGAGCCAATTAGTGTGCGTGCCCAACGTGTGGTTTGCCGACGTGGAAGATGGCGACGTGTTTGAAGACCGCACATATTACATCTGCGACGACGTGGAAGTGTCGGCCTTCGTGCTCTTTGCCGAGAGCGACTTGCTCGACGAACCGGTGCCCACGCGCAGTGTCCGCTCCAACCTCACCGCCTTGGTGGTGAGCCAAACCGAAGCTGTGCTCGCTCCGCGCTCCAAGGCCGACTTGGAAGAAATCGTCCCCGACGTGCCGCATGAAATCCAGATAATGCCTTACTATCAGTCGTTTGACGAAGCCGCCGATTACGACGGCACCAGCCAACTGCCCATCGGCTGGCTGTCGACCGGCGATATGCCCTTCGTGACGGCCAATCTCACCTCGCTGCCTGCTCCCACCGGCACCTATTACATGATTGCTCCCGAGAGCAACGCCCTGCGCAACGAGAAAGCCTACACCCCGTTCTTCCGCTTCCACGCCGGCACCACCTACGTGCTCAATTTCCAACTCTACATGCCCGGCTCCTACGCCAGCGGCGTAGAGCGTCTCAACAGCTTAGTGGTTTCGGCCGGCACAGAGCAGGACGCCGAGCACCAAGAGGCGGTGTTGACCATTGACAAACAGTCGATTGCCGAGTGGACATCAGTCACCGTGCAGTACACCGCGCCCACCGACGACGAGTACTGCTTCGCTTTCAACCTCTCCAGCGAGGTCAATTACAGCGGCGTGGTAGCCGTGGACGATGTGAACGTGATGGCCCAGGGTCAGGTTCAACGTCCCATCGCCAAGTTCGGCATCGAAGGCGGCTGGTACGACATCTTTACCAGCGGCGCGGTGCTGTTCGAAGGCCAGTCGTTGCAGATGATTAACCTCTCAACCTACGGCACCGAGTACGAATGGGAAGTGACCGGCACTGAGACCTTCCGCTCCACCGCCACCTCGCCCGCCTTCGATATCCGCCACTCCGGCCAATATACCATCAAGCTCACCGCCCGCAATGTCAGCGGCGAGCGCTCCGTGTCGAAGGCCGTCGACGTGGAAATCTTCCGCGGCGAAATGGAAGACGCCGGCATCATGACCTACAGCCCCGGCGACGACAAGTACCTGTGGTACTACAGCCAGATTCCCACATTCTTTGCCGACCGCAAGTCGGAGAACGACTACAAGTTCGACTTCATCACCGGCATCAACCACTACTATATGCAGTTTGCAGAGCGCTTCGAGCTGCCCGAGGGCCAGAAAGCGACCCTCAAGTCGATGTCGACCTATCTCACAGCCTATTCGCGCATGACCACCCAGCATTCGGCC
>JBJEKG010000347.1:0-5337 GCA_051878535.1 Muribaculaceae bacterium | reverse complement strand
ACCTACGCCGGCGACTAATCCGCCCTACCCTACATCAACGCACAGCGCCGACCCTACCAAACGAGGTCGGCGCTGCCGCTATCTTATGCCAAAGCAATGCTTCGGTTGCCGCAGTTTAACGACACCGCGATACCGAGCGCCTTGAACGCACTTATCACATTGTTAACCGTGAGATTATATCCACGCTCAATTCGCCTGACTTGATACGAGCCAACACCCATGATTTCCGCCAGCTCGTCCTGCGAAAGATGTCGCTCACAACGTGCTGCCTTCAACGCTTCACCGATGCGACACGCCTCTTCGCTGCATTGCCCTGACGCAGTGGCGGCCATTTCCTCTCGAGCCGCAACTGCCTTCGTGTCGTACACAAAGCCTGCATGAAGACTCATCCACGTTTGAAAAGGAATACTCAAAGCCTTTTCAAAACGCATCGCCCAGTCCTCATTCATATTGCGCCGTCCACGGATAAACTCGCTCAGGTGCGAAGCCTGCACGCCAATCATCGAAGCAAACGCCTTCTGAGTGATGCCGCGTTCCTTCAATTCCTCTCGGAGAATTTCACCCGGATGCACCGCCCGAAACGGTGCAAGCCGCTCATTTCTTGTTTCCATAATGACTACTATCAATTTCTATAAGTTCAACTTCTATTCCATCATCAGATTCACTGAAAATCAGCCGTTCGACCATGCCATTTACTAAGCGCACCGAACTTTTACCGCGATATTCATCATATTTGAGCTTTTCATAATGAAGGAAACTGAATAAACGCAATGTAGCCGTTGAATCAACATCGTACATCACCTTCACAGCGCGAATATAGCCGGAAATCAATTTCTTATTTTTGATTAGCTGTCGATACCTGCGGTCAGACGTCTTTCCCGTTTGAAATATTTCTGATAATGCTTCATCTTTAAAAAATATTTTCATTACTCATAACAAATAATTTGCCGCAAAGTTAATAAAAAATTCCCAAATATGGTAATTTTCTACAAAAAAAGTTATTCCTAATCATTTTTGCCCATAAGCTACGCACAGCGCCGACCCCCCAACGAGGTCGGCGCTGCCGCTTTGTATGGGTTACTACAGCAGGCGGCGCAGGGCGGCGATGCGGCTGTCGAGCACTTCGAGGCGGCGCATTTCTTCGGCGGTGAGGCCTATTGCATTGAGGCCGCAGCCGCTGTGGGTGCAGAATTCGGTGTCGGGGGCGTTTACGTGGCCGTTGGGGCAGATGTACTTCAGGCCGGTGCCGAACAACCCGCGACGCTCTTCCACGCGCCCCGTGCGAGGCAGGTGGTGGATGGCTGCGGATAGTTGGCGCATGGCCTCCAAGTCCTCCGGCTCATACTCGGGCTGATACACGTCGAGCACGGCCATCACAGCCGTGGTTCGACCCTCGTCCAACCAGTCCAACAGCCGCGCCGCATCAAACAGCCGGCAGCGGCGAATCAGGTCAACCAGCACATCCTCCGGTGCTTGCGCATACTCGTACACCACCTCCAACGCGTACAGCCGGTCGACAGCTTGCAGGTACTGCGGAAACTGCTCAATGGCCACTTGGTGCAGCTCCTCGCGGTCGAGTTCGTCGCGGTCGAGCGAAGCGACGTACTTGCCCAACAGCAAATGGCCAAGGCCTTCGAGCCGGTGGTCGCAGATGAACTGCCAGTTGGCCACGGTGGGATAAACCGTGGGGTCCTCGAGCAGTTCTTCATAGCGCATGCGCAACTCTTCCACTCGCAACTGTTCGCAACTAACTCCCATCGCTACAACGATTTAATGACGCCTTGGTCGGTGATGACGATGTCCACCGGGATGTCGAACTCATCCGGTGTGAAGTCGTCGCAAATCTGACACTGATAAGCCACGCCCACCTTCAGCGCCCGAGTGCGCCGCAGCAGTCGGTCGTAATACCCCTTGCCGCGGCCGATGCGGTTGCCGCGACGGTCGTAAGCCACAGCCGGCACGATGACCAGCTCGATGCGCTCGGCCTGCACCAACTCGCCGCCGGTGGGTTCGGAGATGTTGAATGCGCCGGTGGCCAGCTGCGTCGGGTCGTAAGCCAAAATGTCGAGGTCGTCGCCGTTGACCCTTGGCAGGTAGAGGTGCTTGCGCTCGGCCCATCGCTCGATAAAAGCGATGGTGGAGAGCTCATCCGGAAGCGAGTGATACACCAACACGTGTTCAGCCCGTTGGAATTGCGGCAGCGCTTCCACCGCCGCCATAGCGCGGGCGGCGGCTGTGGTGCGTTGCTCCGGTGTCAACAGCTTCTTGACAGCCTTCACAGCCTTGCGTATCTCGTGCTTGTCCATCATCGCGGTCGGTAAGAGTTGTCGATTTCAGTGGGTACACCCTGCCGCAACAGCTGCAAAGCGCGCAGCATGGTGATGTCGGTGCGGTTCACAATCTCATAGTAAGCCGACATACCCAAGATGTCGCTTGCGATGAGTGCTCGCAACTGGTCGATGATGAGTTGCGAGGAGATGTTGATGTAATACCAACGCTTGTGCACGCCGTTGTCGGCCGCATACTGCACGAACGCTTGCAGCAACACCTCGGCCGGCGGCAGCTTCGACAGCAGCTGGTCCACGTTGTCGCACGCGGTGAGGTCCTCGCGGTTGAGGTCGCAATATTCGTAAGCAAACTTATTGAGCAGGCCGGCGTTGGCCACGGAGATGTAGTAGTTGGTGACGTTGGAGGTGTCGTTCGGCACGAACACGTCGGGGATGATGCCGCCACCGCCGTACACCGTGCGGCCATGTTCGGTGGTGAATATCTGCGCACTGTCCACCTTGATGGAGTCGGCGCTGAACACCTCGCCGTGGGTGTAGCGGTCGGAAATCTCGGTCTCATAGCCGAGGTTGTCGCCGCGGTGGAAGTCCTTCTGGATGCAGCGTCCCGAGGGGGTGTAATAGCGCTGCACGGTCAAGCGCATCTGCGAGGAATCCTCCAGCACTATCTGCCGTTGCACCAAGCCCTTACCGAAGGTGCGACGGCCCACAATCAGCCCGCGGTCGTTGTCCTGAATACATCCGCTCACAATCTCCGACGACGATGCCGAGAACTCGTCGGTGAGCACCACCAAAGGCTCACCGGCGAAGATGCCCGTGCCGTCCGATAGCCACACAGTGTTGTCAGCTGCCTTGCGGCCGCGCACTTCCACGATGCGCCGTCCGCCGGGCAGGAACTCGTTGGCCATCAAGATAGCTTGGTCGAGCAAGCCGCCGGTGTTGCCGCGCAAGTCAATGATGAACTTCTCAGCGCCGTCGGCCTTAAGCTGAACGAGCGCCTGCAGAAACTCGCTGTAGGTGTTCTGCGCAAACTTGGTCACACGCACATAGCCCACGTTGCCGTCGACAATATACGCCGCATTGACCGACACAGAGGGTATCTCGCCGCGCACTATCTCAAAAGTGAGCGGCCGAGCACTGTTGCCACGCTTCACCGTCACCGTCACCTTCGTGTCCTTCGGACCGCGCAAGGTGTTCAGCACGTCGTCGCTGGTTATCTGCTTGCCGGTCATCGGTTTACCATCCACAGCGATGATGCGGTCGCCCGCCAGCATGCCCACATGCTGCGCCGGTCCGCCTTCAATCACCTGCACCACGCAAATGGTGTCGCTAATCAACTGGAACTGGATGCCCACGCCGAAGAACGAGCTCTCCAAGTCGCGGTTCATCTTGTCCAACTCATCCACCGGGATGTAAATCGAGTGCGGGTCGAGATTCTGCAACAGCTGCGGAATCGTCAGCTCCACAATCGAATCCATCGACACCTCGTCGACATACTCATCCGCAATCAGCTCAAACACCTTGTTGAGCTTCTGCTGCGCCGGCGTGGTGCCCTTGCCGCCGGCAATCATGTAGCCAATCCAAATGCCCACCACCAACAGAGCGGCACCCACCAACGGTGCCCATATCTTCATCTTATTCATTGACTTGCGCGTTTAAATCCTCAATTTGAATACACTCAATGCCCGCACGGCGCAGCAAATCCACCCCGTCGGTCAGTCGATACTGTTCATTATACACCACTCGCTTGATACCCGCTTGGATAATCAGCTTGGCACACTCCACGCAGGGCGACGAAGTCACATACAGCGTCGCCCCATCGCTCGAATTATTGCTCCGAGCCACCTTGGTGATAGCGTTGGCCTCGGCATGCAGCACGTAAGGCTTCGTTACACCCTGCTCATCCTCACACACATTCTCAAATCCCGACGGTGTGCCATTATAACCGTCGGAGATTATCATCTGATTCTTGACAATGATAGCGCCCACCTTGCGACGCCGACAGTAAGAATTCTCCGCCCAGATACCCGCCATACGCAGGTAGCGACGGTCCAATATATCTTGTTTATGCATTTGAGTATCCATAAAATATGCTTTCAAACCACAAAGTTAGCAACTAATTCCATAACTACCCAATTTTTCGCGATAAAATATTCAAAAAACACACCCAAAAAAGTGATTTTTGAAAAAAGTAGCCGAAAAATTTGGCCAAATGAAAATAAAACGCTAACTTTGCACCGCAAAACCCGAGGAAAGATGCCGGAGCGGTCGATCGGGACGGTCTCGAAAACCGTTGTACCCTTACGGGTACCCAGGGTTCGAATCCCTGTCTTTCCGCTATGAGTGCTGATTTTCAGCGAGTTACGGAATTTTTGAACGCGTTTGCGCACGATTCTGTATTTCTTTAAGGTTTTTTGCGGGCTTCGCTTCGGCGTTGCCCGCTATTTTTTTGTGCTTTTTGCTTGAAAAGTGTGACACGCTCTCGCCCTGAGCGTGTCACTGAATTTCAAACGTGGTGCGCTTTCGCACTTAACGACGCGCAAAGGTAGTAATTTTTTTGTGGCTGACAATCGCTTCAGTGATTTTTTTTTGAAAATTTTTCCTCACGCGCGCGTAACTCACTCTCGATAAAAATAATTTATTATTTTTCATATATATATATATATATATCATTATCATAGTGCAAACGAAGCAACTTTAATCAAACGCGACAAATGATAACAAATAGAACAAATGATAACAATTGGTATCTAATTGCGCGTTTGTTTTGATTTGCTCGTTTTGCTATCATTTGATATCAAATGTTATCAAAATCGCGTTTTGGTAGCAAATGGTGGGTTTTGATGGAAATTGGTGCGGAATTCGGTGTTGGCGGTTGTTGGTTTTGTGTGGTGATTGTTGGTAAGTGTGTGACGGATATGTTATTAGACTTTGATAAGGTTTACAAAATTGGGCGGCACGCTCCGTTGGAGGTGCGTGCCGCTGACTTGGGTAGTGCTTATTTTGTGCGCCACCATATAACGGCACCGACGAGTGCGAGCGTGCCGATGAG
>JBJEKG010000346.1:0-5375 GCA_051878535.1 Muribaculaceae bacterium | reverse complement strand
CAACGAGGGCAGCGACACCGAGCTGGCCAACGTCAACGCCATCCTGTCGGAAATCACCCACCCCCTTGTGGTGATTCCCGGCAACCACGAACTCACCTGGAGCCAAAGCGCCACCAAGACCGTGTTCGACACCTGGGGCAACGACCGCTTCGTCTACGACCTCGATTCGCTGGTGGTCGTAGGCATGAGCTGCGGCCCGTACATGAAGATGGGCGACGGCCACATCAAGCAAGAAGACCTCCACTGGTTGCGCTCGACCTTGGAGCAATACAAAGGTCGACGCGTGCTCTCAATCAACCACTATCCGCTCAAGGACGACCTCGACAACTGGCAAGACTACGTGAACGTGCTCGCTGACTACGCCGTAGTGGCCCACATCAACGGCCACTACCACCGCTGGATTCGCTACCAAGGCGGCGACATCGAGGGCGCCATGGTGCGCGCTCTGAAGATGGGCGACGGCGACGACTACGGCTACTCAATCGTCGACATCGACCGCCAGTGGGTACACATATATAACAAGCGCCTCGGCCACGAGCCGGAGGCCAAGTTCGCCTTCGCCGTCAATACCGAGCACCACCCCGTGGAGGTTGCCCGTCAGCAATGGGAGCAACCCGAAGGATTCGAGGTGCAGAAGGTGTGGACCGACAGCGCCTCGGTGTTCACCCGCATCGCCTTCGACGACCGTAACATCTACTTCGGCAACTCCTTAGGCCAAGCTCGCTGCGTCGACAAAAGCAGCGGCCAACAGCGCTGGTCAGTGCCCTTAGGTGTGTCAATCTTCTCACGCCCCATGGTGCTGCGCAAAGGCCGCGTGGCATTCCCCAACCCCGCCGGCATCGCTATGGTCGACATCTCTACCGGTAAGCGCGTGAAATTCACCTCTGAAGAGATACCCTACGTGGCCGACGGCCTTATGACCGACCGCGGATGGGTGCAAGGTGGATACAAGCGCATCGAGCTGCGCAACGCCACCTCCGGCCGCCTCATTTGGCAGTACGACTCCATCTTCAACTACTGCCAAGCCGCACCCGCCGTGGATGGCCGCGACCTCGTGTTCGGCGCGTGGGACACCAATCTGCGCTGCCTCGATTTGGCCACCGGTCGCCTGCGCTGGGTGTGGAACAACGGTAAGACGGCCAACATGCTCGGACCCGGCAACGTGGTGCCCGTAATCACCGCCGACAAGGTGTTCATCGTCGCTCCCGACCGCTACATGACCGCGCTGGACCGCGCCACCGGCCGCCAACTGTGGCGCGACAACAGCGTCAAATACCGCGAAAGCCTCGGCCATAGCGCCGACCTCACCCGCATCTACGCCAAGACCATGGACGGCACCTTGGTGGCCGTCGATGCCACCTCCGACACCTTCAACATGCTCTGGCAAGTGGACCTCGGATTGGGCTACGAACACGCACCCTGCATCGTGGCCGAAGCCGACGGCATCATCTACGCCGGCTCGCGCCGCGGCATCATCAGCGCCGTCGACGCCGCCACCCACACCCTGCTGTGGAGCCTGCCCTTGGGCGTGAGCGAAGTCAACGGCATCGACATCGACCCCGCCACCGGCCACATCTACGTCTCCCTGATCGAAGGCACCATCTTCCGCATCGCCCGCCGCTAATCCCGCGAGCAAGAGCTCGAAGCCACTGCAAAAAGGCTCTGTAGCGACCTCTCCACTTTATAAATCTGTCATAAATGACACTTTTCTGAAGTGAGAGCGAGTGCGCGCAGCCTTTTTGCTCCACTCTCCACTCTCCGCTCTACAAGCGGCCGGTGGCTTGCAGGTAGTGCAGGTGAGCGAGGTAGAGGTTGATGCGCGCTTCGACCTCGGTGGTGAGCGCTTGTTGCCACAGCAGTTGGGCTTCCAGGTGGTCGGAGAGGGTCTCGGTGCCGGCTTCGTAGTTGAGCCGCGACGAACGCAGATTCTCCTCGGCGGAGGCAACCGTGGCGCGTGCCATATCAACCTCGAGGAACGCTTCCGACAGCTGATTGTAGGCTTGGTTGGCCTGCAGAGTGAGCAACTCCGATGAATCGTGTTGGTCGGCCACGGCTTGGTCGTAGCGGTCGCGAGCGGCTCGCAGTTTGGAGTGACTGCGGCCGAAATCGAACAGCGGCATCGACACTTGCACGCCCACGAAGTAGTTCCACGCGTGCATCATCTTGTTGTCGTTCAGTTCGAGTCCATTGAGGTAGCCGAACTGCCCCACTAATCCCACCTGCGGGAGCATGTCGCTGCGAGCGATGTCGACGCGGCGCTCGGCGGCGTCGGTGGAGTGTTGCAATAGCAGGTACTCGGCACGACTGTCGATGGAGATGTCCGAGCGCGGAGGCAGCGCCTCGGGGTAGGGGAGCGCTGCGTCCACCGCGATGGAGTCGATGAGCGGCCGTCCGAGGTAGTGACAGAGGTTCATGCGTGCAAGGGTGATGCCATTGTCGGCGCGGAGCAGTTGCAATCGGCTGTCGTTGAGCTTGACCTCCACCTTCAGGAGGTCATTGCGAGTGGACAGACCTGCGTTGACCGCCGCCTGCACCTTGCGATGCAATTCGGTGAGCAGTGTGTTGTAAGCCAAGGCCACGCGCCGCAGTTCGGTAGCGCGGACTAATTGTGCATACGCATCCGAAGTGTTCACCACTACCTCAGAGGTGGTGAGCCGCTGCTGCTGCATAGCCACCTGCTCGCCGATTTGCGCCAAACGATACGAAGCGCGAATCTTGCCGCCCATGTAGATGGGTTGCTCCAGCTGGATGCCGCCGCCGTAGACCAGTCCGAGGTCGTAGCGCAGGTCGATGCCGGGGAAACCGGCGAACTGCCCGGTGGGGTTGCCCTGAGCGTCGACCACCGGCAGCAGACCAGAGCCTGATGAGTAACCGCCCTCGGCACCGGAGTAGAGCAGCGTGCCGTAGAGCGAGAGCTGCGGAAGGAAGTACGAGCGAGCGTTGCGCACATCATAGCGCGAGGCCGACACCTGCGATTGCGCCGCGGTGATTTGGCTGTTGTGTTGCAGAGCGATGTCCACGCAGTCACCGACCGAGAGCGTCTGCGCCCCCGCGCAAAGGGGCGCAAACAGCGTGATTATGAGTAGTTTAACCGATTTCATAGCTTGATTTTGAAGAAGATAGCGTAAAGCACCGGGACCAGCAGCAGCACGGCCACGGTGGAGAACAGCAACCCGCCCATGATGGTTGCGGCCATGGAGTTGAACATCGCATCCGACAGCAGCGGAATCATGCCCAAGATGGTGGTGAGCGATGCCATCATCACCGGACGGAAGCGTGCGGCTGCGCTTTGACGGAGCGCGGCGGCGGGCTCTACGCCGGAGGCCAACCGGCCGTCGATGTCGTCCATCAGCACGATGCAGTTCTTAATCATCATGCCCACCAAGCCCAACGCGCCCACGATGGCGCAGAAGGTGAAGGCGAAGCCGCTGATGAGCATGGCCGCCACGATGCCCACGGCCAGCAGCGGGATGCAGCACAGGATGATGAGCGGTCGGCGGTAGCCTTTGAACAGCATAATCAAAATAGCGAGCATCAGCACCACGCCCAGCGGCACGTTCATGAACAGGTAGTGCATAGTTTGGTCCGACGCGTACTTCTCGCCCTTCCACTGGAGCGAGTAGCCCGTCGGAAGCGGTATTTGCTCGATTTCAGCAGCCACTTTTTGCCGTGCGAACTCGGTGGCGATGCCCGGAGCGGGCGAACACATCACATCCTGTGCGCGTTGGCCGTTGAAACGCGGCACCACGGGGTCTTCCCACTCGATGTCCACCCCGTTGGCCACCTGCCGCAGGGGAGTGGTGCCCAAGAGCGCCTCAATCATGTCGCTCTTCGACGCTGCTCCGGTGCGCAGCTCCATCAACCGCTGGTCGGAGAAAGCGCTGTTGAGGTTGGGTAGCGTGGAGAACAGCGGCACGTTCTCCAAGTTGTCAATCTTGGAGCCGTCGTCCTCGATGCACTTGAGGTAGATGGTGTTGGAGTGGGTGCCTTGGTAGAAAGTGCCCACGGGGATGCCGCCAGCAGCGGTGAGCATCGACATAGAGATGTCCTTGCGCGACAGACCGGCACGGCGGGCGTCGGATTGGTTGAAGTCGATGGTGAGCAACGGTTGTGCCGGTTCCCAGTCGGTGGTGACCAGCCGCGTGTAGGGCGAACGCTCCATGATGCGCGCCGCCGAATCGGCCAACTGGTGCAGCACAGCCGGGTCGGGACCGGTGAACAGCGCCTCAATCGGGTACTTCTTATACATTATATTATACGGCTTCAGCTTGAGATACCCGTCGGGGAATCGCTGCTGAAGCTCCTGCTGGATGCTCTCGATGTTGCGGTCGAGCGCTGCCGCAGATTCGAAATCGATGATGAGTTCGCCATAACTCATCGACGGATTCGCCACCGAACGCACAAGGTTGTAGCGCGCCGGAGTGCCGCCCACGGAGGCGGTGACATTGCGCACCTCCTTGCGGGTCATCAAGTACTGCCGCATCTGCTCCAAGTCAGCTTCCACGCGCTGCGGGTGCGTGCCCTCGGGGAGCTTGTACTCCATGTAGAGTTGGTCATAGACCATATCCGGGAAGAAGCCTTGACGCATGAAGCGGTAGCCCCACACGCTCACAGCCACCAGCGCGGCCACCACCGCCACCGTGGCCACGCGATGCCGCAGACACCATCGTAGCATTGCATCCAGCATGCGGTAGAACCGACCGCCATACGGGTCGGTGCCCACCGCATCCGGTTTGACATGGCTGAAGTAGCGGTTGGCCATCAGCGGCACGTGCGTAAGCGCCAACAGCCAGCTCAACAGCAGCGACACCGACAGCACGATGAACAAATCGCGCACGTACACCCCGGCGGTGTCGGGCGACAGAAACACCGGCAAAAAGGCCAGAATGGCGATGAGCGTAGCACCCAACAGCGGCATGGCGGTGCGGCGCCCTATCGAGGTGAGCGCCTCCTGCCGCGGTTTGCCCGCTTTGAGGTCGACCAAGATGCCATCGACGATTACGATGGCATTGTCCACAAGCATACCCATGGCCAAGATGAACGATGCAAGCGACACACGTTGCATCGACCCATCGAAGCTGAACAGCAGCAAGAACGACCCCACCACGATGACGCACAGCGAGATGCCGATAATCAAGCCGCTGCGGAAGCCCATCGTCAGCATCAAAATGGCCACCACGATGGCCACCGACTCCAACAGGTTGATGAAGAAGGTCGACAGCGCCGAAATCACGCGTTCGGGCTGGTAAAACACCTTGTGACACTCCACGCCGGCCGGAAATTGCTCGCGTTGGAGTTGTTCGAGCCGTTCGGTGACCTGCGCACCGACTTTCACGATGTCGGTGCCGGAGGCCGCCGCCACAGCGAATCCGATA
>JBJEKG010000345.1:0-5387 GCA_051878535.1 Muribaculaceae bacterium | reverse complement strand
TTACCTAACTCACAGCTGCCCAACAGCAGCGCTTTCCGACCCACCCGGGTCATTACTGATCCTATTTTCGTCATAATATTTTACGTTTTGCTCCACAAAGTTACAAAAATTATTGCATATCCGCGCAAACTTTTGTAAATTTGCGCAAAATTACTGAATTTTTTATGCTTCAATATATACTTTCACACAGTGAGCGCTTCTCTGCCGCCGAGTTAGCGCAGATGGCTATCGAAGGCGGTTGCGATTGGATATGCGTGCGCATGCCCGAGCTGTCGGACGACGAATTGAAGGCCGTGTTGCAGGAAGGCATGTTGGACGTGTGCCGCGAATCAAACCGCATCGTCACCCTCGATGACCGACCCGAACTCGCTGCCGAGTTAGGCGTGCACGGTGTGCGCCTGTCGCTCCAATACCAGACCGCTCACCCGGCCACCGCTGCCGAGTGGCGCGAAAAACTTGGTCCGGAAGCCATCATCGGCCTCGAAATTGTGGACCCGACGGTGACCAAATCCCTCGCCCAAGCAGACATTGACTTCGCCTACCTGCCGGCGCGATTCACCGCCGAGGAGCGCGTCAAGTTCATCAAGAAAGCATCACGCATGCTGCCCATCGTGGCGCAGGGCGAGTTCACCGATAACGAAGCGTTCGCCACTATCGACTCCGGCTTCAAAGGCGTGGCCGTGAGCACAGCTATCACCGACGCGCCCGACCCGGTGGCCGCCACCGCCAACTTACTTCATGCAGTAATGTTGATGTGATGGACCCCCAACTCAAACGCACGCTACTGCGAGCGGTGGTGCCCGGCGCCATCGGCCTCGGTGTGGTGGTGTGGCTGTTCGTTTCCGACTACGACCCGCGCGCTTGGAGCTTGCTCACGCTCAACGCCAACACGGTGCTGTGGCTGGCTGTGGCGCTGATATTCGTATTCGGGCGCGACTTCGGCTTGGCGTGGCGATTTCGCACCATCACCGACAGCGCGCTGTCGTGGCGACGCGCCTTCCGCGTCGACCTCATGTGCGCCTTCACCTCGGCCATCACCCCGTCGGTGGTGGGCGGCAGTGCCTTGGCCATTTTCTACCTCAACCGCGAAGGCATCAAGGTTGGACGCGCCACCGCTCTCACCCTCACCACGCTCTTCCTCGACGAGATGTTCTTCGTGGTGTTCTGCCCCCTGTTAGCGTTGCTCATACCTTACGACCAGCTGTTCGACTCCGGCCAATCCGGACTGATGGCGAGCATCCCCACCCTCTTCTGGCTGGTGTATACCGGCATCGTCATCTGGACCGCCATCCTCTTCACCGGCATCTTGGCGCGGCCGCAGTGGGTAGCCGCCGCCATCTCGCGCATCTTCCGCCTGCGCTGGCTTCGCCGCTGGGAGCAGTCGGCCAACGGCACGGCGCAGAACCTATTGGCCACGTCCCACTGGGTCAAAGGCCGCTCCCTGCGCTGGTGGTTGGAAGTGTTCGGTGCCACCTCGCTGTCGTGGTTCAGCCGCTACTTCGTGGTCAACGCACTGTTCGCCGCCTTCGTGCCGGCCGCTTCGCAGCTGTTGGTGTTCGCGCGGCAGTTCGTGGTGTGGGTGGTACTGATGGTCAGCCCCACACCCGGCGGCACCGGCGTGAGCGAGTGGCTGTTCACCAACTACTACGGCTCCATCATCGGCACCGTGGGCGTAGCCTTGCTCATGGCCACCGTTTGGCGCATCCTTTGCTACTACATATATCTATTTGCCGGAGTAATCATAGCTCCTTCATACTTTAATTCCAAGAAACAATGTACCGACGACTCCTCTTCGCAATCATAACCCTGTGTGCGGCTTTGAGCGCCGCCGCTCAGCGGGTGTACATCCTTCCCATCGACAACGAAATCGATGCCACGGCTTGGCGCTACACCTCGCGCGCCATCGCCGAGGTGAACCAAGCCGAGCAGCCCTACGACCTGCTGTTGGTGCGTCTCAACACCTACGGCGGCGCCGTCGACATGGCCGATTCCATCCGCTCGGCGCTGATGAACGCAAGCGTGCCCACGGCCGTGTTCATCGACCACAACGCCGCCTCGGCCGGCGCACTCATCGCCCTCGCTTGCGACTCGGCCTTCATGAGCACGGGCGCAAGCATCGGCGCGGCCACGGTAGTTGGTGCCGACGGCCAGCCCATGCCGCCAAAGTATCAAAGCTACTGGAGTTCGGTGATGCGTGCCACCGCCATGAGTCATGGCCGCTACATCCCCGAGGGCGATTCCGTGGCTCGCTGGCGTCGCGACCCCGACTTGGCCGCGCTGATGGTCAACCCCGACACCGCTGTGGCCTTCACCGCCGAAGAAGCGCTCAACCTCCACCTGGTGGACGGCATCGCCGCCAACATGGCCCAGGTGCTCGAACAACTCAACATGCCCAACGCGCAGATAACCACCTTTGAATCAAACACTTCCGACGACATCCTCGGCTTCCTCGCCTCCGCCGGCGTGCGCGCCATCCTCATCATGCTCATCGTGGGCGGCATCTACATGGAGATGCACACCCCGGGCATGGGCTTCGCCGCTGCCGTGGCCACCGTGGCCGCCATCCTGTACTTCATGCCGATGGTCATCACCGGCACGCTCGCGCCGTGGGTTATCATCGTGTTCATCATCGGCATCGTGGCCCTCGCCCTCGAGATATTCGTCATCCCGGGCTTCGGCGTGGCCGGTGTCACCGGCATCATTGCCATCTCGGCCGCTCTGTTAGGCGCAATCGTGTCGCCGCAAGCCATCGATGGCGGCTTCGGCTCGTCAATCGTCACCGCCTCGATCGTGTTCCTCGCCGGCATCCTGCTGGCCGTGTGCGCGGTGGTCTTTCTCACCTCGAAGTATGGGCCGAAGTGCTTCCGCGCCGGCTCCGTGCTGACTTTACAGAAGTCAATCGACCACGAATACGTGGGCGTGGACACTTCCCTTGCTCAGATGATTGGCCGCGAAGCCGTGGCCGCCACCGACCTGCGCCCCGCCGGCAAAATCGAAATCGATGGCCAACGTCTTGACGCCACTTCCACCGGCGAGTTCATCTCCGCCGGGTCGAAAGTGGTGGTAGTGCGCTTCGAAGCCGCCTCTCTGTATGTAAAACTTGCTTAAACCACTCTGTAACAATGAATTTCATCGGAATCATTCCTGCTCGATACGCATCCTCGCGCTTTCCCGGCAAACCTCTTGCTCGCATCGGCAACCGCACTATGATTGAACGCGTATATACGCGCGTGGCAAACGTGTTGCCCGAAGTGGCCGTCGCCACCGACGACCAACGCATCTTCGACTGTGTGGAAGCCTTCGGCGGACGCGCCATCATGACCTCCACCGCCCACCGCAGCGGCACCGACCGTTGCTATGAGGCGTACACTCTCTCCGGCTCAAAGGCCGACGTGGTCATCAACATCCAAGGCGACGAACCGTTCATCGCGCCATCGCAAATCGAGAGCGTGATGAAGTGTTTCGACAGTGCCGACTGCCAAATCGCCACGCTGGTGCGACCGGTGCCGCATGATGCCTCGTTCGAGCAATTGACCGACCCGAACACGCCCAAGGTGGTGCTCGGCGACGACGGCCGCGCGCTCTATTTCTCGCGCAGCGTGGTGCCGTATCTGCGCAACGTGCCGCAAGAGAAGTGGCCCGCCTCGGCTCAGTTCTACACCCACGTGGGGCTGTACGCATACCGCGCCGACACCCTGCGCCAACTCGTCAGCCTGCCGCAGTCGCCGCTGGAATTGGCCGAAAGCCTCGAACAGTTGCGCTGGCTCCAGGCCGGATTCCTTATCCGCACAGCCGTAACTACCTGTCCCACAATCGGTATCGACACCCCGGCCGACCTCGAAAACGCTGTCAAACACCTCGACATTCTCGACCGATGAACCATCCCGACCGCTCCGTAGCTCCCGCCGTCGCCGACATCTGCGACCTCCACCTCGCCCCAAGCCGCTCCATCACCCTGCCCAACGGTATCGCCCTGACAATCATCAATCAAGGCGACCAACCGGTGTCGCGCCTCACACTGCTCTGGGAGGGAGGCCAACTCGACTTCTCGCAGCGTGAGCTGCCGGCCATCATGATGGAATCGCTGCGCGAAGGCGCCGAAGGCCTCACCGGCGAACAGGTCGAGGACATCATCGACTTCAACGGTGCCATCCTCTCGCGCTACCCGGCAAACCACCACACAGGCCTTACTTTGGTGTGCCTAAACCATCGCCTGCCGCAACTGCTCGAGATGCTGCGCCAAATCATCTTCCGACCCACCTTCGACGAGGCCGCCATCAGCCGCCAGACGGCCAAGACCGCGGCCAACATCCGCGTGTCGCTCTCGAAGGTCAGCTACATCGCCAACCACGCCGCCACCCGCCTCGTCAGCGGTATGTCGCACCCCGAGGCCGTGCAACCTTCGCCCGAGGCGGTGGAAGCCATCACCCGCCAACAAGTCATTGATTCTCACCGTCAAGTCATCGGCCGAGGACGACTGTTCGCCTTCCTCGCCGGACAAATCGACCCACCAACCGAGGCACTCGTCACCAACTTCCTGTCGACATTTCCCGCGGCCGAACCGGAATCAGTCATCCGCGTGCAGCCGTTCTGCGCCGAAGCACCGCAACGAGTCGACATCACCATGCCGCAAGCCGTGCAGTCGGCCATCACCATGTGCATCCCGGCCATCGACCGCCGCCATCCCGACTACATCAACCTGCGCCTCGCCGTCATGGCGCTCGGTGGCTACTTCGGCTCGCGCTTGATGCAAAACATCCGCGAAGACCTCGGCCTCACCTACGGCATCGCGGCCGCACTGCACGGCTCGCCCGAAGGTGGCTACATCCGCATAGCCGCACAGTGCGACCACTCCTACGTCGACCAAGTCATCGAGCAAACCAAACTCGAGATGCAGAAGCTCGCCGACCAACCCATCGATGCCGACGAACTCACCCGCCTCCGCCGCTACGCATGGTCGAACCTCGCCACAACTGCCGACTCACCTTTCACCACCGCCGACTATTACATCACCGCACGCTTGGTGGGCACCCCAGCCAACTATTTCGCCGACCAACTCGCCGCCATCCGCCACCTCACCCCCGCCACCATCCAATCCATGGCCCGCACCTACTTCACAGCCTCCGCCCTCCGCACCGCCACCGCCGGCCCGGCATAGCTTCCCCTTTCGGCTTCCACAGTCCCCGCAGCAAGCCGCAAAGCAACATCACACAACCCAAGACGGACAACAACAAAAGATTCGTTGGATTCGTGAGATTCGTGTTCTCCTCCGTCATCCGCTTCGCAAAAAACTCGAAAATTTGGTCGCGCGGACCAAATTTTGAAACAGTGCGCCAAATTTTCCGCTAACTTTGTGCCATAATTCTTTAATACTATACGATTATGAC
>JBJEKG010000344.1:0-5407 GCA_051878535.1 Muribaculaceae bacterium | reverse complement strand
CTCGCACCCCGAAGCGCCGGACCAACTGGCCGACTTGCAGTTTGCGCCGACCGCGCCGCTGAGCCAAACGGCCCGACTGCAGTTCACCGTGCCCGACCACACTTACCACCAAGCGGCTCTAAGCGGAACGGTGGGCATCGAAATCAGTTTGGATGGTGCGCCCTACTCCACCACAACGGCGCAGGCCGGAAGCACGTTCAGCGTTGACATTCCGGTGGCTGAGGCCGGCAATCACACTGTGGATGTGACGCTTACGGCCAACGGCCAACGGAGCGTGACCAACAGCGCCACCAACTTCTTCGGCGCGGACACGCCCACGGCGCCGGCCAACGTGAGCTTCATAGTGGATGAGCTGCGTCACCGCGCCACCATTGCGTGGGAAGCGCCGCCGGTGGGCACCGCAGGCGGCTACATCGACCAGGCGAGCGTGACTTATCAAGTGGTGATTCAGCCGAGCGGCCGCGTGGTGGCCGAGGGCATCTCCGCCACATCCATCACCGACGACATCGCCGAGCCGATGGGCAATGTGCGCTATTACGTGACGGCCACAGCCGGCGACAAGCAGAGTGCGCGCGGCTATTCCGAGTGGCAGATTGCCGGCCGGGACCGCGAGCTACCGTGGCGCGAGACGTTTGATTCGCAGGCCGCGTTCGACAACTTCTTCACCATCGATGCCAACGGCGACGACAATGGTGATTCGTTCTACAACCCCGTGTGGCACTGGGACAACGAGTACTATGCCGCATTCTACTTCGGCGGCTTGGGCAACTACGGCTACCCGGCCGACGACTGGTTGATTACTCCGGCGATGGCATTCGACGGCAGCAAGGTGTACCGTCTTGCCTTCGATGCCTACGGCTATAACGGCTACGACAACCACCTTGTAATCACCTTAGGCGAGCAGCCCACTGTGGAAGGCCAGAGCCGAGTGCTGTCCGACCGCATCATTCAGGCCAAGTGGCTGGAGCCTGTGCGCGTGGAGATTGACTTCGTGGCCGAGGCCGGCCAACGCTACGTGGGCTTCCACAACCTGACCACCGTGGGCGAGCATTTGAGCATCGACAACATCAGCATCACCGAGGTGGGCGATGGCGCCGTGCCGGCATCCATCACTGATGCCACGGCCACGGAGACGGCCCACAGCGGCGTGACTTTGTACGTGACTATGCCCACCAAGACGGCCACCGGCCAAACGCTGAGCGCCACCGAGCCGCTGTCGCTCACTATATATAAAGGTGTGAGCGCCGAACCGATTGACATCGTGGAAGACCTCGCCCCGGGCGAAGCCGTGGAGTGGGCCGATCCTACGGCCATCCCCGGTTACAACTCGTACACGCTCACAGCGAGCAACTCCGTAGGATCGAGTATCGCCTCGAAAGTGGTGCTCGACTTGGGCGAAGGCATCCCCGGTGCGCCGCAAGAATTGCAGGCCGAGGTGAATGCCAACGGCTACGTGGTGCTGAGGTGGGAAGCGCCGGAGGACGGTGTGGACGAGTACGGCCGCACCATCGTGGGCGAGAACGCCTCGTACCGTGTGACACGCGTGAGCGACGCGGTGTACACCACCGTGGCCGACAATCTGCGCACCACCACTTTCACCGACACCAACCCCGGAGCCGATCTGGCCAAAGCGCAAGGACGCGTGTACTATCGCGTGGAAGCCTTCTGCCCCAACGGCACCGGCGAATCGGCCATGACCGAGGGCATCTCCGTGGGCGCGGCGTATCCCCTACCCTTTGCCGAGACTTGGCTCAACCAGACGATGCAGAACACACCATGGGTGAGCGAGGCCGAGAGCGTGTCGTGGAGCGTGGTCGGCACCGGCTACGACCCGTTCGTGCTCGGCATCGACGGCGCCGGCATGTTCAAATGCGAGTGTGGCTACTACTCCAACTCCGGCAGCGGCTACTACCTGTCGCCGCAAATCGATTTTAGCCTTTGGTCGGCGCCGACAGCTACCATTCAGCTGTATTGCGCTTCGACATACAATGCCGACACCTACGTGCAGCTTGGCTATCAATTGGCCAACGGCACGCGCACGATGTTGGCCGACAAGCACTCGGCCAAGGCCGACGCCAACGGCTGGCAAACCATCACCGCCGACCTCAGCGGCGCAGCCGGAGAAAGCGGCGTGCAGCTGGTAATCTTTGCCAACATCGCCTCGGCCAGCGGCAATAATGTGTACCTCGATCAACTGACCATCACCGGTTCCGCTCCTGCGAGCGATTTGCGCGTGGCCGACATCAGTGGACCGTTGGAGGTCCAACCGGGGGTAAGCACCGCGTACACTGTGACCGTGGAGAACATCGGCAGCAGCGACTTTGCCGCCGGCACTTCGTTGGTGCTGTATGCCAACGGCAACACTGTTGACACTGTGGAACTGCCGACCATCACCGCCGGCAAAGTGTACGAAGCCTCCGTACACTTCACCGCCACCGACCGCATGACGCTCAGCGATGTCACCCTCCACGCCGCCATCACCGCGGAGGATGAGCTGACCGCCAACAACCACGCGTGGTTGCAAGTGGCCGTGGGCGCGCAGAATCTGCCGTGGGTATCGTTGCTCAGCGCCGAGTACGCAAGCTCCGGCACAGTGGAACTCAGCTGGGGCGCGCCCGACCGCTCAGACATCATCAGCGTGATTACCGACGATGTGGAGAGCTACGAAGCGTTCGCCATCGGCGGCGTGGGCCGTTGGCTGATGGAGGATAACGACTTGCTGGCCAACGCGCCGGTGAGCGCCAACGGTTTCGATATCACCTGGCCCAACTGCGATGAGCTTCAAGCGTTTATAGTGTTCGCGCCGGAGCAAACCACCCCGGCGGTGGGCTTGGAGTGCCACTCGGGCAAGCAAGCGTTTGCCGTATGGCAGGCCTACGGCGATGCCAACGATGATTGGCTGATTTCGCCCGAGTTGGACGGTTCGCGCCAAACCATCACTTTCTACGGTCGCGCAGTGGCCGATGACGTGGCTGAGCAGTTTAATATGTACTTCTCGCGCGATGGTGAAGACTTCGTCAAGCTCAACCAAATGGGCGAGCTGACTGCCTCGTCGGCATGGCAAGTCTACCACTTCGCTCTGCCCGAAGGTGCCAAGCGCTTCGCTATCCAATACGAAGGCTTCAACGCCTTGGGCATGCTGTTCGACGACTTCCAATACACAAGCTATAGCCTTGACCGCGAGCCGACCGGTTACAACGTGTACCGCAACGGCGAGCTGATTTACCAAGCGGATGCCAGCGAGCATTCGTACAGCGACAGCGGTTTGAGCGACGGCACATACGCCTACACCGTTTGCGCCGTGTACGACGGAGCGGAATCGCGCTCGTCGGCATCGGCCGAGGTGACCGTCAAGACCGACAGCGCCATCGATACCATGGTTGCAACCGACTTCACCGTGGAGGGCGGCACCATTCGCTTCGAAGGCGAAGGCAGCGTGTATGGTGTCGACGGTCGCCTGCTGTACAGCGGGTCGAGCGTGACGTTGGCACCCGGTTGCTACGTGGTAATCGCCGGCACAGCCGCGCACCGCGTTGTGATTCAGTAACGACCGCGTAGCGCCAAAGCAAAGCCGAGCATCATTTGCGTGATGCTCGGCTTTGCTTTAGGTTACAATAGACCGCGCTGTTGCAAAAGTGCGCGGAGGTCGTTCCACCAGCGTTGTTTATTTGGGGTGAAATCTATTTGGCCATTGAGGAGGCGGCGAAGCCAATCGACTTCTATGGGGTAAGATGCGCGAGGGGGTAATTGACCGGTTTCTTCTACTATGCGGCGGATGCGCTGGATAATTTTGTGTAGGCATATCTCGCTGTAGTTTTGAGGCAAGTGGGCTGTTTGGGCGAGGTAGTCGTTAAATTGTTGGAGTTCTTGCTCAGTGGGGCTTAGTACGTTATTTTTTATATTGTAGATCCATTGAGTAATGGGGCCGCCGGTTTCCGCTTTGGAGCCGTAGGGCAAGTATCCATGCTTGTCGACGAAATCTTTGAGCTCTTGGAGATGGTCGGAGAAAGTGCGGCCATGACGCGGGGCGGGACTTACTTGCCAATAGTTTTCGTAATGTTTGTCGCTGAGGCCATAGCGACCGCCATTGAATAGGACGAATCGTTTACGGACATCGCAGTACATAAGCGCCACCACACTTGAGGGAGTGGAGTTGGGATAAGTTTTCATCACGTAGGCGGCGATGTCGGCGGGGAGTTGAGGAGTGTCGGATTGCTGTAAATAGATGGTGATTAAGTCGGTAATAGAGCCGGTGAAATAGTTGTCCCATTGTTGGAGAATGTATCTGCCGGAACGGCCGATGGGAGTCACCTGTTCGTTGCGCAGTATGTAGGCATGGAGCGAATCTATCGACTTGATGGGTGATACGCCGCCGCATTGCCGGGCTATCTCGGCTTGAATTTGCTCCAAGGTTGAATCGCGGCCAAGCGTCTGCAATGCCTCGACAATAAGTTTTTGCGGGTCGTGGCAATTGGGGTGGGCCACGATGCGTCCATCGCCCAAGTCGTCCACGTCGTCCATAGCAGTTAATGGCTCGATAAACAGTGGAAGGAGAGCCTTCACTCGTGGGTGAAATGAGCCGGTGTTGACTTCAGTGAGTACTTGCATCACATCTATTTCCACATCGCAGGTATGGCGATTATCGATGGGTTGGCGAAGCCTTTTAAATGTGTTCATCACCTGAATATTTGTGAGCAGGCATCGACGCACCAGATAAATAAACGGCGTGGCAGTGATGGTCTGAATCACATATTCAGGTTTAATGGCTGCCACTAAGGCCATCAGCTGACACACGCTCAGGTTGGTGAGGTGATTGTCGATGGCCACCTGTTCCCATATTTTATCCGAGCAACTAAGTACATCGGCGTGGAATATGGAGGCACGCGAATTAATCAATTCTACAAGGTGTAGCGGTAGCTTCAGACCTTGCACCAACACTTGTCGCACGCGTTCACGAGTACGGTTATATTTGGTGGCAATTTCGGCCAGCGAAGATGCTTTACCATCGGGTGTAAAGCCGTAATGCTCGCGCAAAAAGCAGGCATCGTTGTTGTTGCTGCTGCGAATAAAGCGCTCGACCAAGAAGAGCACGGGCAAAGGCTTGTTCAGGCCATAATTACAAGCCAACATCAAGCTGTCGTCGGAGCTTAGGAATGGGTAAAGCGATTTGAAGTACTCATTGATGTAATCGGAGGAGTCGCCCATTCGGCGGTAACGGTCGAGTTCATCGTTAAATAGGACATTGAACGCGCCCAGCATCTTGTTGATTTCCAGCACGGTCTTTTCACCGCAATGCTGTAAAGCGGCGAAATTCGGTTTGCGACGGCCATCGAGAAAGGGTAATACGGAGCGGAAGTCGGTGTACTCGCGCATAATATTGCATGCACGCATACTCATTTGGCGGAAC
>JBJEKG010000343.1:0-5410 GCA_051878535.1 Muribaculaceae bacterium | reverse complement strand
GACCGCGTGGTGTATCAGTGGGCCAACCGCCTTGAGTTCGTCTACGAAAAGCGGTAGCAATTCTCCGTGAACCTTGCCGCCAACAGCGTCCGCCGCGAAGCCGCTCCGCAGATGCCTTTGGTGGATGGCTACGGCAACGCGGTGGACCGCTTCACCCAAAACAGCCTTGAGCTGACGCTGCGCTACGCACCGGGCGAAAAAGTGTTCCAAGCGCGGTCGTACCGCATTCCGGTCAACCTCGATGCACCCGCCATCACCCTGCGCCACATCTTCGCGCCCAAAGGTTTCGCCGGCACACGTTATTGGGTGAATACCACCGAGTTAGACATCCAGAAGCGCTGGTGGTTCTCCGCCTTCGGCTACCTCGACATGTACCTCGGCGGCGGCGTGGTGTGGAGCCGCTCGTCGTTCTTCGACCTGCTCATTCCCAACGCCAACCTCTCCTACATCATCGAGCCGCGCAGCTTCGCACTGCTCTCGCCCATGGAGTTCATCCACAACTGGAACGCCTCGTTCGACCTCACCTATTGGGCCAACGGCGCACTGTTCAACTTCATCCCTTACCTCAAAGACCTCAAACTGCGCGAAGTGTTCGCCTTCCGCGGCTTCATCGGCGGGTTGACCGACCGCGCCAACCCCGCGCTGCATCCCGACTTGCTCCAATTCCCCGCCGGCACCGGCACCATCACCAAAATGGAGCACGGCCCCTATATGGAAGCCTCCGTCGGCATCGAAAACATCTTCAAAGTGCTACGCGTCGACTACGTATGGCGTCTCAACTACCGCGACGTCCCCTACGAAATCGACCGCCACGGCATCCGCATCGCCATGCACATCACCTTCTAAGCCCGCCCGCCACCGGTAGCCTCGAGGCTTGCTGCGGTGTCTGCGGAAGCCGAGCTACCCATTCTTTTCGTCTCCGGCCAGGCAGCTCCTGCTTTTGTCCCAGCTCTGACCTTCCATTATGCATTATGAATTATGCATTATGCATTATTTTCGTCTCCGGCCAGGCAGCTTTAGCAGCCCGCTCGGCGAAGCCGAGCAGTGACAAATGGCTGTAACTACGTTAAAATTAGTTAATATCCCGCATTTAATATCGCTTACCACCTTTTATTCTCTAAGAATGTCGTAACTTTGTAATCTAATATTGTAACACATAGTGATAGTGCCCCAAACATACCTCCTTTATACAATCATTTTATTCAGTAGCCTACTATTGTGCAGTTGTAGTAGCGATGATGGTCCCAATGCCGACATACCCATTACAATGTCGGCTCAACAGGCGTGGGCTTTTTCTCGTGCCGAGATTCCCGCCGGCATGTGCGACAACTTCAAGGTCTACGCCGCTTTGGAGATGGACCACGCCGTGCAGGATGTGATGAAGGGCTACAACGTGCGCTTCATCAACGACGAGTGGACCTACATCATTGATGGTCAGCACTTAGTGTACTGGAACGGCAGCGCCGACCGCTACATGTTCGCCGCCGGCGCTCCCATCGATTCAGTGACAAGCATCACCGCCACGTCGATAACCTTGTACATGGAGAACAATACCCGCGGCAGCGTGTTGGCCGCCACACCGCTGGAAGTGAAGAACGGTTCGGCGGCCTTCGGCAAGCCTTTGACGCTCGATTTCAACTACGTCCACAGCCGAATCTGCGTGGCATTCGTGAACGACTCGCCCACGGAGACCCTAATCACCAACATCAAGCTCACGCCCTCGGAAGCCATTGCCTCCGAGGCCGATATGACCTACACCTACGACTGGAGCGGTGCCACACCCACAGCCACGCCACTGTTGGACGTGACCGCCTACAGCAACGCCCCCTTCACCTGCGCCGACGTCACCATCCCCGCCGGCACCGGCGATGCCGTGGTATCCGCCACACGCTACTACTGCATCCCCTGGGGCGCCAACCCAACCGGCTGGACCGTGTCGCTCGCCTGCAACGGCGAGGACAAGTCGGCCGCCTTCGTCAACGACAAGGTGTGGGAAGCAGGCAAGAGTTATATGTACATCTTCACCCTCTCCGACAGCGAGCCCAAGCTCGTGAAGGTGATTTCGTATGACGACCCGGCCTTCGACTGCAACAACATCGTCCCCGGCGACAGTTTCTCCAATAGCGATATGACTGACTAACAATGAAGTACACCTACTATATAATCTTAGCAATATTGGTGCTGTGCTCGTGCGCGGATGAACACGACACACCCGGCAACGCGCAGCGGCTCAACATCACCTTTGCCGACGAGCCGACGCAGTCGCGCAGCATCTGGGAAGACCAAACCGGCACGGAGAACCCCAAGGTCGTGTACCGCTGGACAAGCGGCACCGACATGCTCACTGCCATCAAGCACGACGGCCGGTACGTGCCATTCTACGATGACCTCGCCGCAACTCCGCAGTATCACTCCGCCACCCGCTTCGAAACCATCGATGCCGAACGCTCCAAAATCAAGCTGCAGACCGAGCGCGGCGTGAAGTACTACGTGGCTGCCGGCTCATACGTCTACCCCGTGGCCGTGGGCGATAAGATGTACTGCTGCCACCCTATTAACGAGCACACCACGGTCAACAGCAGCGCTGACGCCGTCACCGTCGATATGCACCTGCCGCAGACGTTCACCTACACCGAGCGCACCAACGACCTCTCATCGTTGAAGGAGTATTCCTACGTGTACACCACCACCACCTTGCAATCGGTCAACGCCTCCGACGTGGTGGCCAACGCCTCCCACTTCAACTCCGCCTGCGCCATCATCCGCTTCAACATCACCAACAACGTCACCTCCGCTATCGACATCACCCGTATCAAGATAGAAGCCGACAATGGCGCGAAAATCTTCCCCGATGTGTTGCGATTCTCCGACGGCGCCATTGCCGAGCAGGGCGACAAGGCAAACTATTCCAACAGCTTAACCACTAATATTCAGAACGTTAGCCTGCCACAAGGCAAGGATGGTGTGTTCTACAATATGTGCTTCCCCTTGGACGGCAATTTCAACGGCGCGTTGCTGCGATTCACCATCGACACCAACTACCTCACCTACCGCCTGCGG
Source organism: Muribaculaceae bacterium (assembly GCA_051878535.1). Taxonomy (GTDB): domain Bacteria; phylum Bacteroidota; class Bacteroidia; order Bacteroidales; family Muribaculaceae; genus CAG-873. The sequence goes on along the minus strand of JBJEKG010000343.1, from coordinate 2,350 downwards.
CTCAATTCCAACTTTATCACCAACCACAAGTTTGAGGCCGGCAAAATCTACACCTTCAACTTCACCCTCGACGAGAAGGAAATCCACCTCAACATGATTGAGATAGCCCAATGCACCACCTACAACGTCGACAACACCGAATCGCTCAACGTCATCATCGCCGGCGACGTGCCTTGGAGCGAGGCCGACAATGCCACCGCGCAGATGGTGTTCGTCAGCCTCGGTATGACCGCCACCATCGCCGACAAGGAGTACGAAGTGCTCTGGGCCACCTGCAACCTCGGCGCGATGGAGCCTATCGAAACCGGCTTCCACTACGCCTGGGGCGAGGTGAATCGTAAGGCGTCATCGGAGTATTCGCCCACCGGCTACACCGCCGGCGCAGTCTCCGGCGACATCTCCGGCACTGAATTCGACCCCGTGCAATACTACTTGGGCGGCGGTTTCTGGCTGTGGCGTATGCCCACCAAGGAGATGTGGCAAGCGCTCATCACCGACTGCACGTGGACGTGGAAAACCGTGAAAAAAGTGTCCGACGGAACCGAATCCGAGGAGAATCTCAACTTCGACGCCTCGGTATGGGAGGTGACCAAACGCGACAGCGACAACAAGCTCATCGGTCACATCTACCTGCCCATCACCGGCTATTCCGGCTGGGACGGTACATCCTACACAAAAGTGAACAAAGCTCTGTGTTACTACTGGACCTCCACCCCCGAAGGCACCGCAGCCGGCGCCGAAGAAGAAGCCTGGGCGTTCGAAACCACCTATTACACCGAAGAGGGCTCCGGTCTCGGTCACATGACCGCACCGGCCTTGGTCAAGAAGCCGCGTTACAACGGCTATGCCATCCGTCCCGTGTTGCTTAAAGAAAAGTAAACGACAATGAACAAGATATTACCACTTATATTACTGATATGCTGGTGCTTAGTGTCCTGCTCCGATGAGCAAGAGCCGAACGCGCAAGGCACTCCGATAGAAATCATGGTGGAGGTTGCCTCCTACAGCCAGAACGTCGATAACGTGTCGTCGCGAGCGTCCATCCACACCGGCGTAGTCACCAAATTTGCCACCGGCGACGACCTCGGCCTCATCGTGCTGGACAAAGACGGCAACACAATCATCAACAACTACCGCTTCGTGGTACAGAAAACCGGCCTCGCTTACCGCGCCGATGCCGACGGCAACATCATCTCCTCCGATGTGTATTACAACGAGGACTACACCTACATAGCCTACGCACCCTACAACAAAGATTACGACAACTACACCTCGCTCGACGCCATAATTGCCCGACACAAAGAGAAATTACTGACCGATTATGCCGACCAGTCCGACAAGGCTAATTACGATGCCGCCGACCTGCTGATATGCCGCACGCCGCAGCACGTCGGCACACAACTGCGCCTGTCGTTCACCCACGCCATGAGCCAGCTGAAAATCTACTACAACGGCGACATGGCCGATTTGACCGTGGAGAAGCCTGTACCGGTGTCGCACATGTACAAGCCCGACGGCTCAGAGGCGTATTGGTACATCTCCGTGCCCAAAGAAAATGCCGAGGTGTATGGCGTGGCCGTGTCCAAGCAGATTATCGACGGCGAAGAGGAGGAAAGCGGCGAAGTCACCACATTCTCTTACTGGGAGACGTATGTGAACCTGCTGGAGAACCATTCGGTGTACATCTCCATCTTTGCCCAGCCCACCGTGTCGTACAAAACCGCCGGCGTCGATATGGGCTTCCCATCGGGTTGCATCTGGGCCAAGTACAATTTGGGCTCGGAATCGGTAAGCCAATTTAATGCTCGCGGCGGTGTGTGGTATGATAAAGACGGCGATCCCATTGGCGAAGATGATGAGCTGATGAGCAGCGACTTGCACGCCTCGTTCGACCGCGGCGACTACTACGGCTGGGGCGAGCTGAAAACCAAGTACGAACAGCCCGCCGTGCTGTTTGATTCCGAATCCGGCCGAATAACCAAAACCGGCGACGCCTATACTGATGAAAGCCACACGAACGTGACTACGCTTATCGCCGGCTCCGCCAAAGGCTATTACCCCGAAACCTATATCGACCGCGGCTACACCTACGCCTCAATCGACGGCAACATCGCCGGCACCGAGTACGACGTGGTGCGCAACAAGCTCTGGAAAGGCGAGTGGCGCATCCCCAACGAAAACGAGGTCGACGAACTCTTCCGATACAGCATCGTGGAGATTGTCGGTTGGTACTACGAGGACAACCTGCGCTACGCCTCGTGGATTGGTGCAAAAGATGCCGAGGGCAATTACCTCAACCTCCACCCCGACCACTCCGAGTTCTTCGGCACCGAAAACGTCCGCCCATATC
>JBJEKG010000342.1:0-5425 GCA_051878535.1 Muribaculaceae bacterium | reverse complement strand
TACCAAAAGGTGATGCCGGTGCGCGGCTGGGAAACCTACGACACCATCTCGGTGAAATGGCGCGGCAGCATTGTGGCCACTCGCCGCGATAAGGAGCTGCAACAGAGCGTCTTACCTACCGAAGGCGAGTTGCCCGACTATGTTGACGACATCTCAACCATGAGCAGCGAAATTCCCGATTCTATTCTTGCAAAAAAACAATAACAACCGGTTCTCTATATAAATACTCAACTCTATGGATCCAAGATATATAGCTGCCATCGAAATAGGCAGCTCGAAGATTAAAGGCATTGTGGCCACAGTCGACCAGCAGTCGGCCCTCAATGTGTTAGCGGTGGAAGAATCCGACGCCGGCGGCAGCGTGCGCTATGGGCGCGTGCTCAACGCTCGCGAGGCCTCCGCTCGCATCGACGACATCATCCGCCGACTGGAAAACAATCCGCGGCTCAACGGCGGACGTATCTCCACGGTGTTCGTGGCCGAAGGCGGCCGCTCGCTGTGCTCGAAGCACGTGGAAGCCACCGTGTCGCAAGGCGTGGAGGCTGAAATCACCGACACTACCCTCGACCGCCTCCGTCGTCAGGCCGTGTCCACTCCGGTGCCCGGCCGCGACATCCTCGCTGTGAGCCATCGCCGCTATTTCGTCGACAACGCCGAGGTGAAGAAGCTCATCGGCGTATTCGGCAACTCCGTCCGCGGTGAGTTCACCATCATCACCGCCTCCGGCGAAAACCGCCGCGCGCTCGATCGCGTGAAGATTGAATCGCACGAGGAGGAAATCAACCGCAAGTACATCGTGCGCCCCATGGCCTTGGCCGATATGCTGTTGACCGATTCCGAGCGCCAAATCGGCTGCTTGCTCATCGACTTCGGCGCCGAAACCACCACCTTGGCCGTTTACCGCGAAGGCACGCTGCAAATGACCGCCGTGCTGCCCATGGGCTCATCGAACATCACCCGCGACCTGTGCACCGGCCTGTCCATCACCGAGGACGCCGCCGAGAATGTGAAATGCACCAAGGGCGAGGCCATCTCCGACCGCGTGGCCATCAACGCAATCGCCGATGCCGAAACCCGCGAAATCACCAACTACGTGTCGGCGCGCGTGGGCGAAATCATCGCCAACATCAACGCGCTGATTGCCGCCTACAATATCAAGCCCGGCGAATTGGCCGCGGGCATCGTGCTCACCGGCGGCGGCGCCCATTTGCGCGGCTTCAAGGAGATGCTGGAGGCGCGCACCAAGTTGCACGTGCGTCCGGCTTCCGCTCCCGAGCGCGTGCGCACCGGCGCCGGCGATGTCAACATCGATGTAGTGGCCTTGGCTCTGTTTGCCGCCGACCGCTTCACCGATTCCTGCCTCACTTTCCCGAAGCCCGAACCGGTGCAGCAGCCCCAGCCGCAAGCACAAGCAGCTCCCGCCACCCCTGCCACCGCCTACGTTATCGACGATGATTCCGATGAGAACATCTTAGCCGATGACCAAGAGCCCGATCCCAACGAGCTTCCGCCCGCCGCTCCCACCGCCAACGAAACTCGCAACCACTTGGTGCGCTTCCTCAAAGGCTTCAAAGACTACTTCGCACCACCCGTGGAAGATGAAGACGACGACCTCGACAAATAATCACTGCCACATCCATAAATTGCTTTAAACTAACTCATTATGGCTCCTGAAGATTTTCAATATCTCGATAAATATACCGCCGGCTCCGATGCTCAGCAAGACCCCAACCGCATCATCGTGGTGGGTGTGGGCGGTGGCGGCAACAATGCCGTCAATCACATGTTTCATCAAAGCGTTGAGCATGTGTCGTTTGTGGTAGTTAATACCGATAAGCAAGCACTCGACTCATCGTCGGTGCCCAACAAGTTGCTCATCGGCCCGTCGACCACCCGCGGCCGCGGCGCCGGCAACGACCCCGCCATAGCGCAAGCCGCCGCCGAAGAATCGGCTACCGACATCGCCGCACTGTTCAACGACGACCTCGACATGGTGTTCGTCACCGCCGGTATGGGCGGCGGCACCGGCACCGGCGCCGGCCCCATCGTGGCTCGTATCGCCAAAGAGCGCGGGTTGCTCACCATCGGCATCGTCACCATTCCCTTTATGTTTGAGGGTATGCGTAAAATTAACAAAGCGCTCGCCGGCGCCGAGCAGATGAGCAAATACGTCGACGCCATCATGATTGTCAACAACGAACGCCTCATCGAAATCTACCCCGATTTCGAGTTTGAACGTGCCTTCGAATCCGCCGACGACATCCTCTCCACCGCCGCCTCGTCCATCGCCGAAATCATCACCAAGAAGGGCTACATCAACCTCGACTTCAACGACGTGAACACCACCCTGCGCGACGGCGGCACCGCCATCATCGCCGTGGGCTATGGCGAGGGCGAAAACCGTGTGACCAAGGCCATTCAGGACGCGCTCCACTCGCCGCTGCTCAAGAACACCGACGTGCTCTCGTCGAAGCGCATCCTGTTCAACCTCTATTACTCGCGCAACGCCAAAGACAAGTTCAAAACCGCTGAAGCCATAGAGCTCAACGAGTTCATCAACCGCGTGGAAGAGGAAGTGGACGTAATCTGGGGTATCACCTACGACGAAACCCTCGGCGACAAGGTGAAATTCACCATCCTCGCTTCCGGTTTCGATGTCACAATCGGCGAAAAGGCCGGTTCGTTCACCTCTAACGCCAAACCCGCAGCCGCTTCTGCCGGCGCTATCGACAAGAACATCATCAGCAGCGTGTACGGCGCCGACAAGGTGGAGCAAATCGAGCGCGAAAAGGAGACACAAAACTATATCATCCTCACTTTCAACGACCTCGACGACGACACCTCCATCGAAAACTTTGCCAAAACGCCCACGTTCTCGCGCGATAAACGTCTCAAACCGGTTGCCCCGGCTGCTCCCGCCGCTCCGGCTGCACCCGCGGCGCAAGAGCCTGTCGCCGGGCCGAATGTTATCAACTTTTCTGCCGACGATTTCAATTGATTGAACGATGAAAAAGCTTGTAATCTCCACCGGTGCGGGTATGAGCGCCGAAAGCGGCATCCGCACCTTCCGCGACAGCGACGGCCTCTGGGAGGAATACCCCGTGATGGATGTGGCTTCGGCCGATGGCTACCGCCGCAACCCCGCGCTCATCCACAAGTTTTACAATGAGCGCCGCCACCAGTTGGTCAACGCGCAGCCCAATGCCGGCCACCTCGGTTTGGTCGACTTGGAGAAGGATTTCGACGTGCAAATCATCACCCAGAACGTGGATGATTTGCACGAACGCGCCGGCTCGTCGAAGGTGCTCCACCTCCACGGCGAACTGATGAAGGTGCGCGCCATCGATGATGAGGACTGCGTCTTCACCCTCGACCGCGACCACCTCGACACCACCGTCACCACCGTAATCGACGGCCACTACGTGCGCCCGCACATCGTCTTCTTCCAGGAAGCCGTGCCCAACTTCGACCCGGCTGTCAACCTCGTGGCCGACGCCGACGTGTTCGTAATCATCGGCACATCGTTGGTGGTGTACCCGGCTGCCGCGCTCATCCAATACGTGCGCCGCGGCGTGCCCATCTTCTACATCGACCCGCACCCCGCAGCCGTGCCCGAAGGTGTGGAAGTCATCCGCACCGGCGCCTCCGAAGGTGTCCAAATCCTCAAACAGCGCCTCGCCACCCTCCGATAATTTTTCAACGTAAAAACGTAAACGTAGAACGTAATTTTTCTGTTATTCGTTATTTCGTATTTTCGTTCATTCGTTTAACCCATTGCGCCGATAAACGATAAACGATAAACGCTCCGCCTATGGAATCAACTCGTCAAGCTAAAATATCCCGCCTGCTGCAGAAAGAGCTCAGCGAACTCTTCCGCCGGCAAACAGCCAAGACTCACGGCACGCTGGTGTCGGTGAGCGTGGTACGCGTGTCGCCCGACCTCTCGGTGGCCCGCGCTTACCTCTCAATCTTCCCCTCCGACAAGGCCGAAGCCGTGCTCCAAAGCATCAACGCCTCGACCAAAACCATCCGCTATGAACTTGCGCAAAAACTGCGCAACGACCTGCGCAAGATGCCCGAGTTCTCGTTCTTTATCGACGATTCGCTCGACTACATCGAGAACATCGATAACCTGCTCAAACAGTAGCACTTAGCTATGCTTCCGCTGAAGATAGCCCTGCGATACCTGCTCTCGCGCAAATCGCATGCGGCTGTGAACATCATCTCCGCAATCTCAATGGCCGGGGTGGCAGTGGCCACCGCCGCCATCGTCATTGTGCTGTCGGTGTTCAACGGCTTCGGCGACCTATCGGCCTCACACTTCCGCGTGGTCGACCCCGACTTGCTCATCACTCCCACCGAGGGCAAGGTGTTCGCCCGGGCCGACTCCTTGGCCGCGCGCCTCGAACAGCTGCCGCAGGTGGCCGTGGCTATGCCGTCGCTCTCGGAGCGCGCGCTCATCGTCGACGACCAGCGGCAGTACGGCGTTACCTTCCACGGCGTCACCGAGCGCTATCCCGCGGTGGTCGACATCGATTCAGCCATCTTCGCCGGCGAATTCGCCACCGAGATGCGCGACGGCCGACCCGCCCTCACGGCCTCCATCGGCGTGGCCTACAACCTCGATTTGCGGCCCGGCATATCCTCCGTGGGCATCTACCTGCCGCGGCGTGTGGGCCGCTTCAACCCCGCCAACCCGTCGGCGGCATTCTTCTCCGAGCAGTTCGGCGTCAGCGGCGTGGTGCGCATCGACCATGTGGACTACGACGGCGCCACCGTCATCATTCCGCTCAGCTCCGCGCGGCTGCTGCTCGACTACTACGACGGCGAAGCCTCCGCCATCCAAGTGCGCGCCGCCGGCTCCGTCAGCGAGGCCAAAGCGGCCGTGACCGAGGCGCTCGGGCCCGACTTCAACATCGCCACCCGCTCCGAGCAACACCCCGAAGCCTTCCGCATGATTGCCGTGGAGAAGTGGGTCACCTTCGCCATGCTCATCTTCATCCTCATCATCGCCACCTTCAACATAATCTCCACCCTCTCGCTGTTGGTGATTGAGAAGCGCGACAATATGCACACCCTGCGCTGCCTCGGCGCGCCATTGGCCTTCGTGCGCCGCATCTTCATGCTCCAAGGCGCACTTATTACCCTCGCCGGCGGCCTCGCCGGCATCATCTTGGGCGTGGGCCTGAGCCTCGCCCAACAATACGGCGGCTTCATCACCTTGGCAGGCGACCCATCGCAAATGACCATCACCACCTACCCGGTGCGCGTGGCCGCGGGCGACATCCTCGCCGTCTTAGCCATCATCCTCCTCATCGCCGCGCTCACCGCCCAAATCACCCGCCTCTTCACCCGCAACCTCGCCTAACCCACGGCTCTTTCATTTAAGACACAGATAGGGACATAGTGCCCCCACCCGGATCGA
>JBJEKG010000341.1:0-5434 GCA_051878535.1 Muribaculaceae bacterium | reverse complement strand
AAATTTTATCTTCTTTGCTCATAATTAATGATTTACGATGCAAAGTTAGCAAAAAATCATATTTTCCACCAAATTTTAATCCACAAAGTTGTATATTATGTGAACCGGCGGTGGGGAATCTCACGCAGATTTGGCAGATTGTCGCGGAGCGGGCAAGGGAAGAGGATTTCTTACGATTTTTTACGATGGCCGGCCGGGCGAGGACGCGGCAGGCCGCCGTCACTACTTGTGCTTCGCCATGGCGGGGGATTAGTTGATGATGATGTTGTCCTGGGGATAGCGGTAGCGGGTGTCGCCGGTTTGGGGGGTGACGCTCATCAGCACGGTGATGAGGCCCACACGGCCGGCGAACATCAGCAGGACGACCACCACTTTCGACACGGGGCCGAGCGCCGCGGTGATGCCCATGGAGGCGCCGACGGTGCTGGTGGCGGAGATGACTTCGAAGAGGATGGCGCGGGCGGAGAGCTGCGGTTCGAGGGCCACGATGGCGATGAAGCCGGCAATGATGGTGCAGATGGAGGCCATGACCACGGCTGAGGCGCGTCGCACGGAGTCGGCGGGGATTTCGCGCCCGAGCAGGGTGGTGGTGCTGCGGCCACGCGACACGGCGCGGATGTTGGCGAACATCACCGCCACGGTGTTGATTTTCACGCCGCCGGCAGTGGATTGCGAGCCACCGCCAATCCACATCAGCACGGTAATGACCACCAACGACAGCAGTGAGAAGTTGGCCATGGGGATGGAGCAGAAGCCGGCGGTGCGGGCGCAGGCGGAGTTGAACAGGCTCTGAACCACGCGGTCGCCGGTGGGGAGCGTGGCTAAGGCGTTGTTCCACTCCAGCATGGCCACCAAGCCGCTGCCGGCGAGCAGCAGAATCACCGTACCGGCGAGCACTATCTTGGTGTTGATATTGGCGAGGTGGATGATGCGAGCGCGACGGCGCAGGCGCGGGATGAACAGGCCGAAGAACTTACGTAACCAGTATCCGGCCACGCGGCGCAGGTTCATCACGATGGGGAAGCCGAGACCGCCGAGCACCACCAAGGCGGTGAGGGTGAGGAACAGCCCATTGTGGTTGCCTTCGGCGACGAATTGCTCGAGGGAGCAGGTGGCGAAGCCGGCGTTGCAGAAAGCCGACACGGAGTGGAATATCGCGAAGAAGATTTCTTGCTGTAGGGTGAGGTGGAGCGTGCCGTGGATGTTGAACCAGATGACGGCGGCGCCGCACAGCTCGATGATGAAGGTGAATCCGAGGATATATAGTAAGGTGGAGATGAGCGAGGAGAATGTGTCGCTACCTACCATGTCGCGCAGGGCGAATTGGCCTTGCAAGCCGGCGCCGCCCATGAAGAACATGGCGAAGAAGCTGGTGATGGTCATCACGCCGAGGCCGCCGGTTTGAATCAGTAGCAGGATAACGATTTGTCCTTCGAGGCTGAAGGTGGAGGCGATGTCCACCGGAGATAAACCGGTGATACACACGGCGGAAGTGGCCACAAACAGGCCGTCGAAAATCGAGAGCGACACCCCCGGGGCCAGCGACCGCGGCAGCATCAGCAGCAGCGTGCCTAAGAGCACGATGACGGTGAAGCAGGCGGCCATCAGCAGCGCGGGGTTGGTTTTGCGGTTGATGAACCCCACCACGCCGGTGGAGGCTTCAATCACCGAGTAGATGCCCAAGACCGACTTGAGGAAGAGCGGGTCGGCCAAGAATGTGGAGCGCAAAGCGGGCCACATCGCCGGCAACTCGGCTAACAGCAGCGCCACGCCGCCGATGACAGTGAGCGCCACGTTGCGGCCGCGGATGGCCTTGCGGGCGAACACCAGCCGGAAGCAGAAGGCGATGAGAAATATCCACCACGCGGCATTGTAGACCTTGGAGAGCACGTGGCGCTCGGCGGTGTCGATGGTGAAGCCGTAGTCGAAGATGAGCGCGCCCAACGTGGCCATCGCCACCGTGAAGATGGCGATGCGCAAGCCGAAGCCGATGCGACGCTGCACCCGCGGCGGCAGGAGTCGTTTGAGGTCGAGGTGGAGGTTAAGCAATTACTTGGATTCGGGAGCTGTGGGTGGATAGTCGATAGTGTAGTGCAAGCCGCGGGAGTTGTGGCGCTCCTTGGCCTGACGCATAATGAGATAGCCCACGTTGATGATGTTGCGCAACTCGCAAATTTCGCGCGAGGCTTTGGAGCATTTGAACAGTTTCTCGGTCTCTTGGTAGAGGATGTCGAGGCGGTTCCAAGCGCGGTCCAAGCGCAGGTTTGAGCGGACGATGCCCACGTAGGTGCCCATGATTTGGTTGACTTCGCGGATGCTCTGGGTGATGAGCACCATCTCCTCGGTGTGGCGGGTGCCTTCGTCGTTCCACTTGGGCACATCGTGGCGCAGGGAGATGTGGTCGATGCGTTCGAGCGAGTGCTTGGCGGCGGCGTCGGCGTATACCACGGCTTCAATCAACGAGTTGGAAGCTAAGCGGTTGCCGCCGTGCAATCCGGTGCAGGAACATTCGCCGAGAGCGTAGAGGCGGTCGATCGACGATTGGCCGTCGAGGTCGACCTTGATGCCGCCGCACAGGTAGTGAGCGGCCGGAGCCACCGGGATGTAGTCCTTGGTGATGTCGATGCCGAGCGACAGGCATTTGCGATAGATGTTGGGGAAGTGGTGACGCGTTTCCTCCGGGTCTTTGTGAGTGACGTCGAGGTAGACGTGCGCGTCGCCGGTGAGCTTCATTTCGGAGTCGATGGCGCGGGCCACGATGTCGCGCGGAGCCAATGACAGGCGCGGGTCGTACTTTTGCATGAACTCTTCGCCGCGCTTATTGCGGAGGACGGCGCCGTAGCCGCGCATGGCCTCGGTGATGAGGAACGAGGGACGGTCGCCGGGGTGGTAGAATGCGGTGGGGTGGAATTGCACGAACTCCATGTCCTTGACGGTGCCTTTGGCGCGGTACACCATGGCGATGCCGTCGCCGGTGGCCACCAAGGGGTTGGTGGTGGTGTGGTACACGGCGCCGATGCCGCCGGTGGCCATCACCGTGATTTTCGACAGGAAGGTGTCGACTTGTCCGGTGGCGCAGTCGAGCACGTAAGCGCCGTAGCAAGTGATGTCGGGGGTGCGACGGGTGACGATACGGCCCAAATGGTGCTGGGTAATGATTTCGATGGCGAAATGATTCTCATACACGTCGATATTGGCCTCCTGGCGCACGGCCTTGATGAGGCTTTGCTGGATTTCGTAGCCGGTGTTGTCGGCATGGTGGAGGATGCGGAATTCCGAGTGGCCGCCTTCGCGGTGGAGGTCGAATTCGCCATCATCGTTGCGGTCGAAATTCACGCCCCATTGCAGCAGCGAGGCGATGCCGGCGGGCGCGCCTTCCACCACCTTCTTCACGGCGGCGGGGTCGCTAAGCCAGTCGCCGGCCACCATTGTGTCGTGGATATGTTTTTCGAAATTATCTACTTTGAGATTGGTCACAGAGGCCACACCGCCCTGGGCAAGGGCTGTATTAGCCTCGTCGAGGGTTGTTTTACAAACGAGCGCCACGCGACCCTTGGCCGCTACTTTCAGCGCGAAACTCATGCCGGCTATACCTGAGCCAACCACGAGGAAATCATAATCGTGTGTCATTGCAATGTTTTTAGCACCGCAAAAGTACATACTTTTTCGCAAACTACCAAATAAAAATGCGAGCAAGAGCTCGGAGTGTGTGCAAAAAGGCTCCGCCGCGGCAAAATTAGCCCAATTAGGCCAATTAGGCCAATTCGATGGCAAGGTTAGATGAACTCGCCGGCGGTGTTGGCATCGAGGCGGGCGGCGATGGTGCGGGCGGCAAAGGTTTCGGGGATGAAGATTTGGGTGATGCCCATGGCGCGGAGAATGGCGCGGTGTACCTCGTCGATGGCACGAGCGGCGATGTGAGCCACGCGTTGCTCTTTGAGGGCGGCCACCACGCGCAGGGAATAGTCCATGCTTTGGCCGATGGCCACGATGGCTTGGTCGATTTGGTTCAGAGGCAACGAGCGCAGGCCCACAGCATCGGTGGCATCCATAATGTAGGTGACCGAGATGCGGTCTTTGACGATGTCGGCACGCTGTTCCACGGTGTCCACGCCAATCACTTCATGGCCCAAGTCGGTAAGTTCTTCAGCGAGGGTGCGGCCAAAATTACCCAAGCCGATAATGAGGTATTTCATTGTGCTATAGTGTTTTAGGGGTTGATGATAAGGTTGTACTGCCCTTCGTAACCACCACCGATGGTGTATGGATGATAATAGAATAGGATGCCTTCGTTGATGATAGCCACGCCGCTGGCTTGGTCAATAAGTACTTCGCCGGAGTATCGGTCTTCGAAAATCTCACGCAACGCAGCCTCGCTTTTATAAGCATCGGCCAGGAGCGGTTCGAGGTCGGAGCGGTCGTATTGGGCCATAACATCGTGGATGGTGAACACCTTACCCGTCTGCTTATCGATGGTGTAATAATCGGCGAAACTCGGACATCCGCAAGAGCAATGATAGTCGAAGCTAAACTCTACGATGTAAGTGGACCACTGTGCATCCTCATAAATCATGTGGCAAACAGAGCAACCGCGTGAGCCAATTCCCTCACCACCTTTTTCTTCGGAATGATAACCTTTAATTTTGGTCAGCTCGTCGAATACACCTTCCCAGCTATTGAGAAAAAGGTAGGCAGATTGCTTGTTGATAACGCGGTGCTTTAGTATGCTTTTCGAAATAGAATCATCACTGTCTTCAACATCACCGTCAAAGGTGCGCGGAATAATGGAATCAAGCTTGGTGAGGATAGCGTCCCTCACTGTAGCATTCGGAAATTGTTCATCTAAATAGATACCCATCATCATTTCGAAGTAACCATCCATATCGTCAAAACGCCAGAGGCGTACATATTCCTTGTGGAGCAGTCCGGGGATGGTATCTAACACCGAATCGCAGTATACTTCGTTGGAATCCCGTTGCATACCATAGAAAAGGTCAAGAAGAGAAGTGCGTGGGCACGGAGTATCTTCGCAAGTGCCGGCGGCAGAGGCATTGGCCTCGGTGCAACCTTGACCCAATGCAGCAACAGCACTCAGAGCAATCACCATTGCCGAGCACCATATAAAGAGTTTTCTTTTAGCCATTTGAGAATAAAATTTAATTCAAAGGCAAAGTTAGCACTTTTTCGCCAAACAAACACACATTCCCGCCGAAAAACTTTGGCAACGGCCACGGCTCTTTCCTTTGAAAACCGATATGCTTAACATTGCCTATCATGATCCGGATTTCCGCGGTCCGAGCGCGATATTATTGAGTTCGGGACAAATAAGCACAAAAATCCCGCCTGTGAGGCGGGATTATGTAGCCCATAGCAGAATCGAACTGCTCTTTCAAGAATGAAAATCTTGCGTCCTAACCGATAGACGAATGGGCCG
>JBJEKG010000340.1:0-5436 GCA_051878535.1 Muribaculaceae bacterium | reverse complement strand
AGGTCGTCGAGCAACAGCATGGGCTTTAGCCGCGTGGTGGCGCATAGAAAGTCGTATTGGGCGAAGCGCAACGCGGTCACAAACGACTTTGCCTGCCCTTGCGAGGCGGTTTGTCGCAACGGCATGCCGGCGATGGAGAAAAGCACCTCGTCGCGATGCGGGCCGACGGTGGTGTGCTGCAAGATTTGGTCGCGGCGGCGCACATGCTCCAAGGCATCGGCGAAGGTGCCATCTTCCGCGCCCGACTGCTGATAATGCAAGCTCACGGCCTCAGCTTCGCCTGAGATGCGGCCATAGTAGTCGGCAAGAATCACCGATAGGCGGTCGCAGAACTCACGGCGGCGCTTGCAGATGGTCGTTGCGGCCATGTCCATCATCATCTCCACGGTTTGGTAGAGGGTGATGTCGGAAGCTTCGTCGTGGAGCATCTTGTTGCGCTGTTCCAAGGCTTGGCCGTATCGAATCAAGGCCTCGAGATACTCGGCATCGCCTTGCGAGATAATCATGTCGAGGAAACGGCGGCGCTCCTCAGGTCCGCCCATCACCAAGGTGAGGTCGTCGGGCGCAGCCATCACCGCCGGCAGAAGGCCGATGTGCTGACTGATACGCTTGTACTCCTTACCGTCGCGTTTGAACGACTTGCGAGCGTTACGCCGTAAGCCTACGGTGATTTCCTCGGGTGAATCGCCGCGCAAGTAGTTCGCCCGCAGAATGGCATACTCCTCGTCGCGCTTGATGAGCAGCGAATCGGGCAGACGGCCGAAACTGCGGGTGAAACTCAGGAAGTAAATGGCGTCCAACATATTGCTCTTGCCCATGCCGTTATTGCCAAGGAGGCAATTCACCTTGGGCGAGAATTCCAAGTTAGCTTGCGCTATGTTCTTGAAATTTGTCAGAGCAATGGATTGGAGAATCATTTCTTAAAACAGTTGCTGAAGAACAGCAGTTGATATTGGATGGAATTGCGCCAGTAGGGCACGCTGTGGTTGCCGGGGCGTTCGATGTAGTCGTGTGCCACCCCTTTTTCGAGCAGCGCTTTGTGGAGGTTGCGGTTGACTTCGATAAAGAAATCGTCCACACCGCAGTCGAAAATGATGTTGAGTTGACCGGGTTGGAGACTATCGAGGATGCCCATAACGGTGTGATTGTGCCACACTTCAGGATTCTCCTCGAGCGGACCGAGCCACTGCGCCATCTTCCACTTTTTGGAGAACGGACAGATGTCAACGCCGCCGGAAGTGCTGCCGGCATTGCCCCAGATATCGCTGTGGCGGATGCCGAGCCACAAGCCGCCGTGGCCGCCCATGCTCAATCCGGTAACGGCACGATATTTGGCTTCAGCCATAGTAGGATAATGGCTGTCGATATACGGCACTAAGTCATTGACTATGAACGACTCCATCTTCATTTCGGACACCACGGGGCTATCCCAGTACCACGAATCACGTCCGTCGGTAGTGACGATGACGATGCCCAATTGGTCGGCCAACTGCGGCAGGTCGGGGCGGATTTTGTGCCACGAATAGCGGTCGCCGCCGTAGCCGTTGAGCAGGTACACGGTGGGGAAGCGCTGACCGTCGACGCCATCGGGAATGATTATGACGGCCTTGCCCGGAGTAGGCAGATTCGGAGTGACAATCTCGACAGAGTCGGTGGTTGATGCGGCGGCCCACAAGCAGGCCACCAGCATCAATACCGCGGAGAGAAAATAGCGTTTCATTATTTGGAGATAAGTTCGTTAAGACAAGCGAACGCAGCTTCCAAACCGGAGGCGTCCTTGCCACCGGCTTGTGCGAAACCGGGCTGACCGCCACCGCCGCCTTTGATAGCTTTGGCAGCTTCGCGCACCATCTGCGAGGCGTTCAAACCGCCTTTGGTGACGTCTTCGGTGAGCATCACGGTGAGCAGCGGCTTGCCGGTGAAGTCCTTGGTGGCAGCGATGAAGGCAGTGCCTTGGGGCGACTTCTCGCGGATGGCGAAAGCCAGACCTTTGACGATTTCGGGCACCATTACGCGGCAGATAGCCACCACTTTGATGCCGTTAACCATGCGAGCGGCTTCCAAGTGGGAGGTGGCAAGGCCGGCGATGCGTTCCTTGGCAGCTTCTTCCACCTGGCGGTGCAGGTCGGCGTTCTCTTCGATGGATTTGCGCAGGGCAGCAACCACGTCGGGGGCGTTGTTGAGCAGGGCGCTGATGCCGTGGAGGGTATCGTACATTGTGTCGACGGCATCTTCCACGGTGGCGCCGGTGATGGCCTCGATACGGCGGATGCCGGCGGCGATGGAGCTTTCGCTCACGATGCGAATCATGCCGATGTTGCCGGTGTTGGCCACGTGAGTACCGCCGCAGAGTTCAATTGATTTACCGTAGCGAATCACGCGCACGTCCTCGCCGTATTTTTCGCCGAACAGAGCCATAGCGCCCATGGCTTGAGCTTCGGCGATGGGCATGTGGCGATGTTCGTCGAGGGCGATGGCTTGGCGCACGTACTTGTTGGCCAGGTGTTCAACCTTGCGCAGCTCTTCGGGGGTAACTTTCTGGAAGTGAGAGAAGTCGAAGCGCAGCGATTGAGCGGTTACCAACGAACCTTTTTGCTCCACGTGTGTGCCGAGCACTTCGCGCAGGGCTTGGTGGAGCAGGTGAGTGGCCGAGTGGTTGCAAGCGATGGCTTGACGCATTTCTTGGTCAACCTCGGCGCGGAAAGTGGCGGCGGGGTTGGAGGGCAGTTTTGAAGTGATGTGCACGCCCATTCCGTTTTCGCGCTTGGTGTCGAGCACTTCGATTTCCTCGCCGGTGGCGATGTCGACCAACTTGCCGTGGTCGCCCACTTGGCCGCCCATTTCAGCGTAGAACGGAGTTTGAGCTAATACGATTTGGTAGTATTCGCGATTCTTTTGCTTCACATGGCGATAGCGCAGGATGTTGGTTTCGACGGTGAGAGCGTCGTAGCCCACAAATTCCTGTTCGCCTTCGTTGACGGTTTGCCAGTCGGTAGCTTCCACGGCGGCAGCGTTGCGAGCGCGTTGCTTTTGCTTCTGCATTTCGGCATCAAACTCGGCGTGGTTGAGGTCCATGCCTTTCTCCTTGAGGATGAGTTCGGTGAGGTCCAAGGGGAAGCCGTAGGTGTCGTAGAGCACGAATGCTTGCACACCGCTGATGCTATCGGCGCCGGCGGCTTTGGCCTGTGCGATAGCGTCGTCGAGCAGGGAGATACCTTTTTCGAGGGTACGCAGGAATGCTTCTTCCTCTTCTTTGGTCACCTTCATTATGAGGTCGCGCTGAGCGGGCAGTTCGGGATAAGCCTCACCCATGTCGGCAATGAGGGTGTCGACTAATTTGTACATGAACGCTTGCTTTTGGTCCAAGAAGGTATAGGCATAGCGCACGGCGCGGCGCAGGATGCGGCGGATTACGTAGCCGGCTTTGGCGTTGGAAGGCAGCTGCGAATCGGCGATGGAGAAGGCGATAGTGCGCACGTGGTCGGCGATAACGCGCATAGCCACGTCGACGTTGTGGTCTTTGCCGTACTCCTTACCCGAGAGTTGAGCAATTTTGGTGATGAGCGGAGTGAACACGTCGGTGTCGTAGTTCGAGGTCTTGCCTTGCAGAGCCATACACAGACGCTCAAAGCCCATACCGGTGTCGATAACACGGGCGGGTAGGGGATGGAGCGAGCCGTCGGCCACGCGGTTGTATTGCATGAACACGAGGTTCCAGATTTCAATCACTTGCGGATGGTCCTTGTTGACCATTTGCGCACCGGGGATTTCGGCGCGTTCGGCATCCGAGCGCAGGTCGATGTGGATTTCCGAGCAGGGGCCGCAGGGACCGGTTTCGCCCATTTCCCAGAAGTTGTCGTGCTTGTTGCCGTTGATGATATGGTCTTCGGGCAGGTGCTTGAGCCAGAAACCGGCGGCTTCGTCGTCGCGCGAGAGGCCTTCGGCTTCGGAGCCTTCGAACACGGTGGCGTACAAGCGTTTGGGGTCGAGGTGAAGCACGTCGACCAAATATTCCCAGGCCCAGTCGATGGCTTCAGCTTTGAAGTAGTCGCCGAACGACCAGTTGCCCAACATTTCAAACATAGTGTGGTGGTAGGTGTCGTGACCCACTTCTTCCAAGTCGTTGTGCTTGCCGCTCACTCGCAAACATTTCTGCGAATCGGCCACACGTTGGAACTTGGCTGCTTTGTTACCCAAGATAATGTCCTTGAATTGGTTCATACCGGCGTTGGTGAACATCAAGGTGGGGTCGTCCTTGATTACCATCGGAGCCGAGGGAACGATGTGATGCCCTTTGCTTTCAAAAAAATCTTTGAAAGATTGGCGTATTTCTTTGGCTGTTAACATTTTAGATATGTTGTAAATTATTATTTTTGCATTTTTTCAGGGGTTTTCACCTTATTAAATGAATTTTTTCGCCCAAAAACGATGCAAAATTAGCAAAAAACAGCTAAATTTGCAAAATATTCCGCCACTTAATTGAAATTTCCTCACGATAATGAGCCAAAAAACGTTCTATCGCTATAATCCGACCACCGGGCAGTACGAGCGCGTGTTTCCCTCGCGGCGTGAGCGCTGGCGTGTTATCATCGGCCAATTTGCCGGTGGTATCACCATCGGATTGCTGCTGTTTTTGGGGGCATATTATTTGGTGGACTTTCCGCGCGAGAAGGAACTGCGTGCGCAGAATGAGCGCCTGGAGCAGAAGCTCCAGCAGCTGTCGCGCCGCAGCGATGAAGCGCTTGCGGTGATGGAGGACATCGCCTTGCGCGATAATAATTTCTACCGCGTGATGATGCAGGCCGAACCGCTGTCGCAAGGCGCACGTTATGCCGGTTTGGAGCGCCAACGCAACCTCGAAGCGCTCGATTCGCTCACCGATTCGGAACTGGTGCGCAATGTCACCAACAAAATCGACCGTCTCGACTTCATGATTTACCACCAAATCAAGTCGTTCGACTACCTGCAAGCCACAGCCGCCACGCTCGGTCAACGCACCTCGCACATTCCGGCCATCCAGCCCGTTTCCTCCAAGAGTATGCGGGCTATGGCTTCCGGCTACGGCTATCGCCGCGACCCGATTTACGGCACGAGCAAGTTTCACGAAGGTATGGACTTCTCCGCTCCTGAAGGTACGCCTGTCTACGCCACCGGCGATGCCACTGTGCAGTCGGCCGGCTGGGAGAGCGGCTACGGCAATATGATTGTACTCAACCACGGCTTCGGATACACCACCCGATATGCACACCTGTCGAAGATGGTGGTGCGTCCCGGCCAAGCCGTGAAACGTGGCGACCTCATCGGCCACGTGGGCAATACCGGCAAATCCACCGGTGCCCATCTACATTATGAAGTGCGCTTCCGCGGCGCGCCGCAAAACCCTGTAAACTACTATTTTATGGACCTTTCGCCCGAAGAATGGGAGGAAATGATGGG
>JBJEKG010000339.1:0-5439 GCA_051878535.1 Muribaculaceae bacterium | reverse complement strand
CTGCAAAGTTACGAACTTTTACAGAATTTAACAACCGGTTTTTTACATTGGTCCCCTATTAGCCCAATTCACCCGCCCACCCCTCCACTCTCCGCCCTCCGCTCTCCGCTCTCCACTCTTTTCTGCGCATTTGAAATTTTTTTGTGCAAAAGTGTTGTTTCTTATAAAATATTCACTATATTTGCAGTCGGAAACTTTCGCACCCCCTATCGCGGTGCATAACCAAAAGAAAATTTATTGACTAACCTAACAACCTGAAACGAATGGCAAAAGTTGCAGGAGCAGTGACAATCAACAGCGTCCAATGCAAAGGATGCGAGTTGTGCGTAGTAGCATGTCCCACCGATGTGCTCAAGCTCCAACCCGAAGAAGTTAACGACCGTGGATACCACTTCGCATTCACGGCCAATCCCGATGCCTGCATAGGCTGCGCTTCGTGCGCCACGGTTTGCCCCGATGCCTGCATCGAGGTCTATCGAGTTGTAAACAAATCCTAAAGCCCCCTACGACTATGGAAGAAGATGTAAAATTGATGAAGGGCAACGAAGCCCTCGCTCACGCCGCTATCCGTTACGGCGCTGATGGCTATTTCGGCTATCCTATCACTCCCCAGTCGGAGGTGCTCGAAACTCTCGAAGAACAAATGCCTTGGGAAACCACCGGCATGGTAGTGCTCCAAGCCGAAAGTGAGGTTTCCTCAATCAACATGGTCTACGGCGGCGCCGCCTCCGGCAAGGCCGTGATGACCTCCTCCTCATCTCCCGGCATCTCACTGATGCAAGAAGGCATCAGCTATCTGGCCGCCTCCGACGTCCCCGCCCTCGTAGTTAACGTAATGCGCGGCGGTCCCGGCCTCGGCACAATCCAACCCTCCCAAGCCGACTACTTCCAAGCCACCAAAGGCGGCGGCCACGGCGACTACCACATGATTGTGCTCGCTCCCGCCACCGTGCAAGAAATGGCCGACTTCGTCACCCTCGGCTTCGACCTCGCCTTCAAATACCGCTGCGTGTCGATGATTCTCGCCGATGGCATCGTGGGTCAAATGATGGAAAAAGTGGTGCTCCCGCCCCAACGTCCGCGCCGCACCGACGAAGAAATCCGTCAGCAATGCCCCTGGGCTGTGACCGGCAAACACGGTCGCAAGCACCGCAACATCTGCACCTCCCTGGAAATGGAATCCCCCAAAATGGAAGAAAACAACCTCCGCTTCCAAGCCGTGTACGATGAAATCGCTCGCAACGAAGTCCGCTTCCAAGAATACTACACCGAAGATGCCGACTACGTTATCGTAGCCTTCGGCACCGTGGCCCGTATCTGCCTCAAAGCCATCGAAGAAGCTCGCGAAGCCGGCCTCAAAATCGGCTTGGTGCGCCCAATCACCCTGTGGCCATTCCCCAAACAAGTACTCGCCGACTTGGCCAAACGCGTCAAAGGCATGCTGGTGGTCGAACTCAACGCCGGTCAAATGATCGAAGACGTGCAGCTCGCTGTCAACTGCTCCCTCCCCGTTTACCACTTCTGACGAATGGGCCGTATGATTCCCAAACCCACCGAAGTACTCGATGCCCTCAAACTTCACTTCAACGACATTAAATGACTCAGGCCATGAAACCGGAAGAAATCATCAAAGACGAAAATAAAATCTACGCTCGTCCGCGCTTGCTCGACCTGCGCCATACTCACTACTGCCCCGGCTGCTCCCATGGTGTGGTACACCGCATCATCGCCGAGCTGCTCGACGAAATGGGCCTCGAAGACAAATCCATGGGCGTTGCTCCCGTAGGTTGCGCCGTATTCGCTTACAACTACATCGACGTAGACTGGGTTGAAGCCGCCCACGGCCGCGCTCCCGCCGTAGCCACCGCCCTCCACCGCCTCCACCCCGACCACCTCGTGTTCACATACCAAGGCGACGGCGACATGGCCGCCATCGGCACCGCCGAATCAATCCACGCCGCCAACCGCGGTGAAAACATCGCCATGATCTTCATCAACAACGGCATTTACGGCATGACCGGCGGCCAAATGGCCCCCACCACCCTGCTCGGTATGAAGACCGCCACCACACCCTACGGCCGCCGCGCCGACCTCAACGGCTACCCCCTGCGCATAACCGAACTCATGGCACAACTCGACGGCACATGCTACGTAACCCGCCAAGCCGTCCACACCCCCGCCGCCGTGCGCAAAGCCAAAGCCGCCATCAAAAAAGCATTCGAAAACGCACTCGCAGGCAAAGGCACATCTATCGTCGAAGTAGTTTCCACTTGCAACTCCGGCTGGAAAATGTCTCCCGCCAAATCCAACGAATGGATGGTACAACACATGTTTGAACGTTACCCCTTAGGCGACCTTAAAAACGTATAACAAGCTATGAAAGAAGAAATTATTATAGCCGGTTTCGGCGGTCAAGGCGTCCTCTCCATGGGTAAAATCCTCGCCTACGCCGGCCTGATGAACAACCTCGAAGTTACATGGATGCCTGCTTACGGACCCGAACAACGCGGCGGCACCGCCAACGTCACCGTCATCCTCTCCGACAAGGCCATCTCATCCCCCGTGCTCGACTCATACGACACCGCCGTAGTGCTCAACCAACAATCACTCGACAAATTCGAGTCGAAAGTAAAACCCGGCGGCACACTCCTCTATGACCCCAACGGCATCCACCACCTGCCCACCCGCACCGACATCACCGTCAAAGCAGTCGACGCAATGGGCGCCGCCATCGAGCTCAAAAACTCCAAGACCTACAATATGATTCTGCTCGGTGCCCTGCTGGCCATGCGCCCCGTAGTCAACACCGAAGCCGTGGTGAAAGCCCTCCGCAAAACCCTGCCCGAACGCCACCACCACCTCATCCCCCTCAACGAGCAAGCCATCGAAAAAGGCCGCTCCCTGGTAGAATAACCTCCCCCATCCTCCATACCCAAGCCTGCCGCCACCCGCGGCAGGCTTTTTATTGGATAGCTACTATAGCTATTTTAGCTACTTTGCCGCCGGCCTTGCTACCACTCAAATCAAAAAAATTGGCCGTTTTCTTGCATTTCTCGCTGAAAATCACTAACTTTGCAGTCCGATTATGTCCATAATGTAATCTTTGCCCGACGGGTTGAGGCGCTTTTGGCCGAGCGTCCCCACTCTTACGGCGTTTTAACAACCTATTAATCAATTAAATAAAGTGGATACTTTAAGTTACAAAACCATCTCCCCCAACGCTCAAAGCGTTCAAAGCGAATGGGTGCTCATCGATGCCACCGACGTTCCCCTGGGCCGTCTGTGCTCCGTCGTTGCCAAAATCCTCCGCGGCAAGCACAAACCCACCTACTCGCCCCACGTACTTTGCGGCGACAACGTTGTAATCGTCAACGCTGAAAAGGTTGCCCTCACCGGCAAAAAGTTCACCGACCGCATCTACCTCAACTTCACCGGTTACCCCGGCGGTCAACGCGAACTCACTCCCGAAGTGCTCATGAAGAAATCCTTCAACAAGCACCTCAAGCCCGGCATGCACCCCCTGTTCCTGCGTGTGCTCAAAGGCATGCTCCCCAAGAACCGCATCGGCCGTCGCCTCATCGAAAACGTGCACGTGTACAACGGTCCCTCCCACCCCCACGAAGCACAAGCTCCCCAAGCTATTGACATCAACAAACTGAAATAATCGAACGTATGGAAACAGTAAATGCAGTAGGCCGTCGTAAAGCAGCTGTGGCTCGCGTAATCCTCAAAGAAGGTAACGGCACCATCACCATCAACCACCGCCCCCTGGAAGTATACTTCCCCTCGTCGATTCTTCAGTTCATCGTGAAGCAGCCCCTCACCACCCTCGACGTCGTTGAAAAATACGACATCCAGGTTAACCTCGACGGTGGCGGCTTCAAAGGCCAAGCCGAAGCTCTCCGTCTGGGCATCGCTCGCGCTCTGGTGAAACTTAACCCCGAAGACAAGGCAGTGCTCCGTCGCGCCGGCTTCATGACCCGCGACCCCCGCGCCGTCGAACGCAAAAAGCCCGGTCAACCCAAAGCACGCAAGCGCTTCCAATTCAGCAAACGTTAATCCCCTACATTATTATATATACGTTTGCAGCTGCATAGATGCAGCATAACGAGTTTAGTATCTAAATCGCCGGGATGGACACATTCCCTACCCGTCGGTTGAAAACAAAAGAATGTAAACCCCAACAACAAAACAATGTCAACTCCCACATTTGAACAGCTCCTCGAAGCCGGTTGCCACTTCGGCCACCTCAAACGCAAATGGAACCCCGCTATGGCTCCCTACATCTTCATGGAGCGCAATGGTATCCACATCATTGATTTATACAAAACTGCAGCCAAAATCGAAGAAGCTGCTGCCGCTCTGAAGAGCATCGCCAAAGCCGGCAAAAAAGTGCTCTTCGTTGCTACCAAAAAACAGGCCAAACAGGTGATCGCCGACCTCGCCACCAGCATCAACATGCCCTACGTGATCGAACGCTGGCCCGGCGGTATGCTCACCAACTTCCCCACCATCCGCAAAGCCGTGAAGAAGATGACCGCCATCGACAAAATGACCAAAGACGGCACCTTCGACAACCTCTCCAAGCGCGAACGCCTCCAAATCACCCGCCAACGCGCCAAATTGGAGAAAACCCTCGGCTCCATCGCCGACCTCAACCGTCTGCCCTCCGCTCTGTTCGTGGTTGACGTAATGAAAGAACACATCGCCGTGGCCGAAGCCAACCGCCTCGGTATCCCCGTGTTCGCTATGGTCGACACCAACTCCAACCCCAACGACGTGGACTTCGTTATCCCCGCTAACGACGACGCCTCCAAGAGCATCGAACTCATCGTCGGCACCCTCGTTGCCGCCATGAACGAAGGCCTCGAAGAACGCAAAGCCGAAAAAATCGACACCGTTGCCGCCGGCGAAGCCGAAGGTGAAGCTCCCGCTGCTCCCAAACGCGAACGCCGCCGCGTGCGCCGCGCCGATGCTACTCCCGAAGCTACCACCGAAGCTCCCGCCGCTGAATAATTAATCGTTAAACCTACAAAAATTACTACAATATGGCAGTAACAATGGCAGAAATCACCAAACTGCGCCACCTCACTTCGGCCGGTTTGATGGACTGCAAAAAAGCCCTGGCAGAAACCGACGGCGACATCGAAAAAGCCGTTGAAATCCTCCGCAAAAAAGGCCAAGCCGTAGCCGCCAAACGCGAAGACCGCACCGCCGCCGAAGGCTGCGTCCTCGCTAAAAACGAAGGCGACTTCGCCGCCGTAATCGCTCTCAACTGCGAAACCGACTTCGTGGCAAAAAACGAAGGCTTCGTAGCCCTCACCCGCCAGCTCCTCGACCTCGCTGTAGCCAACCGCTGCAAATCCCTCGACGAGCTCAAAGCCCTCACCGTCGACGGCCGCACCGTTGTCGTGACCGCTACCGCCGCCGATGGCACCC
>JBJEKG010000338.1:0-5464 GCA_051878535.1 Muribaculaceae bacterium | reverse complement strand
ATTGAGCATTTTTTTGGCAAAAAGCAGCGAAATTGCGCAAAAAAGTTGTAACTTTGCACTCTATTTACTTTTTTACCCTTTCTACGCTAAATGAACATTGCAATTGTCGGGGCCGGCGGAGCTGTCGGCCGTGAATTTCTTAAACTGCTCGAGGGGGGTGCCCTCCCCGTCGACAATTTGCGACTGTTCGGCTCTGAACGCAGTGCCGGCAGTGCTATTCCTTTTCGTGGTAAACCTGTCACTATCGAACTTCTCTCGCCCGAAAGCGATTTCTCGGGTGTAGACTTCGCCCTGGTATCGGCCGGAGGCAGCGCATCGCTCCAATTTGCCGACGTAATCACCCGCCACGGCACCATCATGGTCGACAACTCCAGCGCCTTCCGCATGGACGACGAAGTGCCTTTGGTAGTGCCCGAAATCAACGGTGACGACGCCCTCAACGCCCATCGTCGCATAATCGCCAACCCCAACTGCACCACTATTCAAATGGTGGTGGCTCTCAATGCCTTACACCGCCGATGGAAAATCCGCCGTGTGCACGTGGCCACCTACCAAGCCGCCAGCGGTGCCGGTGCAGCAGCCATGCAAGAGCTCCACGACCAGTACGGTGCCATCTCGCGCGGCACCACACCCCATGTGGAGCGCTTTGTCCACCAGTTGGCCAATAACGTAATCCCCCATATCGACGTCTTCGGCGACAACGGCTACACCCGCGAGGAGATGAAAATGCACCACGAAACAAAGAAAATCATGCACGACCCGGAGCTGTTGGTCAGTGCCACTTGCGTGCGCGTGCCCGTGATGCGCGCTCACTCCGAAGCCATCTGGGTGGAAACGGAGCAACCCGTGTCCGTGGCTGAAGCACGCAAGGCTTTCGAAGAAGCACCCGGCGTGGTGGTGATTGACCAACCGCAAGCCAACCGCTACCCCATGCCCTTGGACCTCGCCGGCACCGACCCCGTGTTCGTGGGTCGCATCCGCCGCGACATCGCCGGCAACGGCCTCAGTTTCTGGACCGTAGCCGACCAAATTCGCAAAGGCGCCGCCCTCAACGCCATCCAAATCGTGCAATACATCATCGAACACCGCGGCTAATCACCGCCCATACCCTCTCCCGCCATGATTCTCGCCGCCATAGTCACTCATCCCATCCCGATTTTCTTCATCGTGATGTTGATAATACTGTTGGGACCGCTGCTGCTCAACCGCCTGCGCATCCCGCATATTATCGGAATGATTGTGGCCGGCGTGGTCATCGGCCCCTTCGGCTGCGACGTTCTCCACAACGACGAATCCTTCCGCATCTTCGGCCAGGTAGGCCTGCTCTACTTGATGTTCCTCGCCGGCTTGGAGATTGACATGTACCACCTGCGGCTCAATTTGCGCCGCGGCCTGTTCTTCGGACTGCTCACCTTGGCTGTGCCGCTTGCTGCCGGCATCCTCACAGCCATGTATGTGCAGAAGCTCGACCTCGCCGCCTCGTTGTTGCTCGGGGCTATGTATGCAGCCCACACCCTC
The DNA here is from genome assembly GCA_051878535.1 of Muribaculaceae bacterium. Taxonomy (GTDB): domain Bacteria; phylum Bacteroidota; class Bacteroidia; order Bacteroidales; family Muribaculaceae; genus CAG-873. Next base: position 3,946 of record JBJEKG010000338.1, on the reverse strand, counting down.
ATCGCTTACCCCGTGGCCGCACGCTACGGCATCACCCGTGCCCCGGCGGTGGTCATCGCCGTGGTGGGCACAATCATTGCCGTCATCGGCTCGTTGATGGTCATTGCCTTGGCCGTGAGCATCGGCCACGATGGCTCTGCCGACCTCTCCGACATCCTGCTGCTGTTGCTGCGCATGGCGCTGTGGGCCGGGGTGCTGTTCTTCCTCTATCCCAAGGTTACACGTTGGTTTTTCCGCAACTTCTCCGACCGCGTCAACCAGTACGTGTTCATTATGGCTATGGTCTTCTTGGCCGCTTGGACCGCCTCGCTCATCGGATTGGAAGGCATCCTCGGCGCCTTCCTCGCCGGCTTGGTGCTCAACCGCTATGTGCCCGCCGCCTCGCCGCTGATGACCTCCATCGAGTTCGTGGGCAACGCTTTGTTCATCCCATACTTCCTCATCAGCGTCGGCATGATGATTAACCTGCGCGTGGTGGGCAACGTTGACACCCTCATCGCTGCCGGCATCATGCTCACCGTGGGCATCGCCGCCAAGTGGTTGCCGGCTTACATCACCCAAAAGGTAAATGGCCTCGACCCCTTCGGCCGCAAGACCCTCTTCGGCCTGACAGTGGCCCACACTGCTGTGGCTCTCGCTGTGGTTACCTTGGGCAACGAGATGGGACTGCTGAGCGAAACCATCCTCAACGCCACCATCCTCGTCATCCTCATCACCTGCTCCATGGCGCCGATTATCACCGCCAACGCTGCGCCCAAGCTCAAAATCGCCATGATGAGCGACGACGAATCCATGACCCAACAAACCCGCGTCAACAACACCCTCATCGCCGTCTCCAACCCCCTGACTGCGCCGCAGTTGGTGGAACTCGGCGTGCTGATGCGCAACACCCGCTCGCACCGCTTCTACGCCATCCACGTGCGCAACGACAATTCGCCCTCGGCCAAAGCCATGTCGGCCAACGCCTTAGCCCTTGCCAAGAGCAGCGCCGCCGCAGCCGACATTGCCATCAACGAAATCGAGCGCTACGACCTCAACACCGTCACCGGCGTGCTCAACGCCTTGGCCGAACGCGACATCACCGAAGTCATTGTGGGCATGCACCGCCGTTCGGCCGTCATCGACTCATTCTACGGCACCAAGATTGAGCAACTGCTCCAATCCACCAACCGCATGGTGCTCATCTCGCGCATCTACATGCCTCTCAACACCATCGCCCGCATCTGCGTGGCTGTGCCGCGCTCCGCCCAGTACGAAAGCGGCTTCGCGCGCTGGGTGCGTTGCCTGGCCCGCCTCACCCGCCAACTCGGTTGCCGCATCATCTTCTGCTGCCACCCCGAGCAGCAGCCCCTCATCCGCGAAATCATCGTCGACGGCAGCTACGGCATCCGCACCGAGTTCCGCACCGTGGAATCCCTCGACTCGCTCATCATGCTCACCGCCCGCGTCCACGAAGAAGACCTGTTAGTGGTCATCTCCGCCCGCGAGCACTCGGTGTCGCACACCGACGAAGTGACCGAACTCCCCGGCATGCTCCAGCGCAACTACGCCCGCAACAACCTGCTGGTCATCTACCCCGAACAATTCGGCGAAGACCCCACCCACCTAACCAGCATCTTCCACCACTAATCACCATTCAATTTGCAAAATTTTTGAATTTTGTAAGGGAAAATTTTGGTAGACTGAAATATAATCACTAATTTTGCACAAAATCATTGTGAATGATTATGTGCAAATATTTTGGTTACATAAAGACGGCTATAGAGTGGCTGAACGGTTTCTTGTCGCAGGAGGTGAGCATTACGAGCGCACCTGCTGCTACTCTGCAATGCCTTCCTATAGCTTTAGTGGCTTCGTATGATTTTTTTATCGGAGCAATGCTTGGCGTTGATACACTGTTCGTTGCCGTAAAGGATATGCAGGATCTCACACCTCAGAAACTTGCCAAACAAGTTGCAAAAATTGCTCAATTTACCAATTTGCCGGTTGTGTGCATTTTTGAGCGGTTGGAATCATTCCAATTAACGCGCTTAGCCAAGCAAGGAGTCAATTTTATTGACGCGGGAAAGCATGCTTTTTTGCCATCGTTTCTTATTGCGTTGACCAACGGCCGAGCCGGAGGTTCGCCGACAGCTGATGAAATGCCGCCGTTTGCGCAGTTTATCGTATTATACCATTTGCAGGTGGAATCGCTGACAGGTGAGACAAGTAGCGAACTCTCCAAACGGTTTCAAGCATCGTACTCCACTTGTAGCCGTGCTCTGCAATGGTTAAAAGCCAAAGGATTGGTAATAGCCGATGGTGCAAAGGCAAAACCGATTGCATTCAAATACTGTGGCAAAGAGTTATGGGAGAATGCCTTGCAGTACATGGTAGCTCCGATACAACGGTATATAACAGTAGCCTCCATCCCGGCAGGCGTTGAGTATGCATACAGCGGCGAGCGTGCTTTGAGCCAATATACAATGCTGGACTGTAATAAAAGAGTCGTAGCGATTTCGAAAGGAAAGTATAATGAGATAAAAGACAGTCTAATAATTGACCCATACGGTGAAGTGACAATAGAGATTTGGAATTACGATCCGTGTAAGTTGGGAATGTCAGGATATGTGGACCGACTTTCGCTTTATTTATCGCTAAAAGACAACCAAGATGAGCGCGTATCAAAGGAACTCGAAACAATGATTCAAGAAATACAATGGTAACCGGAATAGAAAAATTTGAGCAAGCATTTGCCGACTTTGCCGGCAACTATGTAATAATAGGCGGAGTAGCATCGGCCTATCACGAAAGCGAGGCTGAGCAAGAGCCGCGCAAAACCAAAGACATCGATATGGTGCTCATTGTTGAGGCATTAACTGATGCCTTCGTGGAGCGATTTTGGGCTTTTGTAAAAGAAGCCGGCTATATGCATCGCAATGTCGGCTCAGGAGATAGGACGCGCAAGCACCAGTACTATCGGTTTAAAGCACCTGTTACACCGGGTTTCCCTTATCAGATCGAACTATTTTCGCGAAAAATCGACTGCATCAAAGTGCCTGATGATGCGCATCTTACGCCAATACCGGTTGAAGCCGACCTGTCGAGCCTTTCCGCCATCTTGATGAGTGATGATTATTACGACTTTACTATAAGCCATAGCATCAATGTTGAAGGTGTGCATATCGCATCGCAGGGGAGCCTTATCGCCCTTAAATGTAAGGCTTATATTGAAATGGTTCGGGTCAAGGAAGCCGGTGAAAATGTTGATTCTAAGGATATCAAGAAACATAGGAATGATGTGTTTCGGCTGTTAGCAACAATTCCGGCTTCAATTAGATTTCGTGCACCGCAATCAATCATAGAAGACATTAAGCAATTCTGCCATTTGGTGAAAGATGACTTGCCACCACTGCAGATGTTTAAGGAGGCTCGCATACGCCGCCCGAATCCGTTGGCTATGCTGGATACGCTATCTAAAATCTTTACTGATTATGAGTAGGAGAGGAATATGCTTGGCGGTGGCCTTATGGGCTGCCTTGTGGCTTGCGGCGGCCGGCGAGTTGGATTCGCTGTTGCTGCGGTTGGACCATACCATCGAGATGCGCGACAGCCTTTGCAGCGAGCGCCGATTAGGCATCCACAACGCCATGATGCGGGCGGACGCGGCTGCCGGCAATGATGGCGACCTGTACAATATCTACCGCGATTTGTACGGGTTGTACTTGTCGTACCGTGTGGATTCCGCCCGCTGGGTGGCCGAGCGACGGCTACAGTGCGCCATCCGCCTCAACGACCGCTCCAAAATCATCTCGGCATCGCTCAACTTGGCCGAAAGTTACTCTGCTTCAGCGGATTACTACAACACTTTGCGCACCCTCGACACCCTCGACCGTGCGGCCATGCAGCCGTATCACCTGAAGTACCTCTACAACATCTACAGCTCCACCTACCAGCGCATGTCGCG
>JBJEKG010000337.1:0-5500 GCA_051878535.1 Muribaculaceae bacterium | reverse complement strand
GCCTACATCATCTCGTGGAACCTGTGGCAGATGGACGGCCTGCGAGGCGTTATCCCCGGCACCTGCGGCCAACCCAAGGTCACCGTAGACCTCTTCGGCGAGGAAACCGTCACGCCCGACCCTTGCGAAGGCTGCCGCACCGGCGACATCCACCGCCACAACGGCGTGCTGTGCCTCATCCGCGACTGGCGCAAGTCGCCGCGCGAACGTCAAGTCGAACCCTTCGTTCAATCTATTAAATAATGTATAGCCATGCTGTTTGACTCCGCTTTAAAGCCCAAACTGATTTACGTGTTTCGCATCAACGATGCGGCGCACCGTGGCTGTCTGAAAATCGGCGAGGCCACCTTCCCCAACGGCGCGAACATCTTCGACCTCGCGCCCAACTCCGCGGTGCTGAACAAAGCGGCACGGGAGCGAATCATCCAATACACCAAAACCGCGGCCGTAGAGTTTGAGTTGCTCTACACCGAAGCCACCATCTTCTTTGCCAGTGGCTCCATCCGTACCTTCAACGACAAACAGGTGCACGAGGTGCTGTTGCGCAGCGGCATCCAGCGCCGCAAGGGTGTGAACTGGGGCAATGAGTGGTTCGAGACCGACCTTGCCACCGTCAAGAACGCCATCGCAGCTATCAAGGACGGCCGCTCGTCGCTTACGGCGGCTGAAATCACCACCGACCTCAGCCCTATCGAGTTCCGCCCGGAGCAGCGCGAGGCTATCGACAAGACGCTGAAGCAATTCCGCCGCGGCGACCGTATGTTGTGGAACGCCAAAATGCGTTTCGGCAAGACGCTTTCGGCGCTGCAGGTGGTGAAGGAATCCAACTTCACGCGCACGTTGATTCTCACCCACCGTCCGGTGGTCGACGATGGCTGGTACGACGACTTCAAAAAGATATTCTACGACCGCTCTGACTTCCGCTATGGCTCGAAGAACCGCGGCGGCTCGTTTGCCGAACTCGAAGCGGCTGCCATCAAGGGTAAGCTGCACTATGTATACTTCGCATCGATGCAAGACCTCCGCGGCTCGGAAACCGTCGGCGGCAAGTTCGATAAGAACAACGAAATTTTCACCACCCACTGGGATCTCATCATCATCGACGAGGCCCACGAAGGCACGCAGACCGAAATCGGTCAGAACGTCATCCGCGAGTTGCAGAAAGATGGCACCAAGCAGCTGTCGCTGTCGGGCACGCCGTTCAACCTGTTCGACAGCTACAAGGAAGAGGAGCTGTACACCTGGGACTACGTGATGGAGCAGCGGGCTAAGGTGCAGTGGGAGGAGGACCACTTCGGCGACCCCAACCCCTACGCCGCGCTGCCGGCCATGAACATCTACACCTACGACCTCGGTCGACTGCTCCACGACTACGTCGACGAGGACGTAGCCTTCAACTTCCGCGAGTTCTTCCGCGTGAACGCCGGCGGCGAGTTCATCCACCGCGCCGACGTGGCCGCCTTCCTCGACCTGCTCTGCAAAAAGGACATCACCAGCGCTTATCCCTTCTCCAACGAGACCTACCGCAACACCTTCCGCCACACCCTGTGGATGGTGCCGGGTGTGAAGTCGGCGCTTGCTCTGCAGCGGATGCTCGAATCGCACGCCGTGTTCCAGCACTTCACCGTGGTGAACGTGGCCGGCGAGGGCGACCCCACCGAGGAGGAGAATGCCGAAGCGCTCGCCCTGTTGCGCTCCAAGATAGGCAAAGACCCCGACCAATCGCGCACCATCACTCTGAGCTGCGGCCGCCTCACCACCGGCGTGAGCGTGCCGGAGTGGACTGCCGTGTTGATGCTCTCCGGCTCGTACAGCACCGCCGCCTCATCGTACATGCAAACCATCTTCCGCGTGCAGACGCCGGCCACCATCAACGGCCGCGTCAAGGAGCAGTGCTACGTGTTCGACTTCGCTCCCGACCGCACCCTCAAAGTCCTCGCCGAGACCGCCAAAATCTCCACCAAGGCGGGGAAGACCTCGGGCGACGACCGCGTCACTATGGGCGAGTTCCTCAACTTCTGTCCGGTCATCGGCATGGAAGGCTCCACTATGCGTAAATTCGACGTGGACACCATGCTCCAGCAGCTCAAAAAGGTGTATATCGAACGCGTGGTGAGCAACGGTTTCGAAGACGGTTACCTCTACAACGATGAGCTGCTCAAGCTCGACGACCTCGCTCTGAAAGAGTTCGACGACCTCAAGCGCATCATCGGCGAAACCAAGGCCATGCCCAAGACCAAACAGGTGGATGTCAACAACCAAGGCCTCACCAACGAGGAGTACAAGGAGCTCCAAGACCTCGATGGTAAGGCCAAGAAGAAAAAAGACAAGCCGGAGCTGAGCGAGGAGCAAAAGCGACGCCTCGAAGAGCTCAAGGCCAAGAAAAAGAACCGCGAGACGGCCATCTCCATCCTCCGCGGCATCTCCGTGCGCATGCCGCTGATGATTTTCGGCGCAAATATCGACGACGAGAAGCAACCCATCACCATCGACAACTTCGCCTCGCTCATCGACCCCGAATCGTGGGAGGAATTCATGCCGCGGGGCGTCACCAAGCAGAAGTTCAACGCCTTCCGGCGCTACTACGACCCCGACATCTTTGCCGCGGCCGCGCGGCGCATCCGCGACATGGTTCGTTCGGCCGACCGCCTCTCCATCGAGCAGCGCATCGAACGCATCGCGGCGCTATTCCACACCTTCCGCAACCCCGACAAGGAGACGGTGCTCACGCCCTGGCGCGTGGTCAACATGCACATCTCCGACACCTTGGGCGGCTACTGCTTCTACGACACCGACTTCGACGAGAATCGGCCGCTGACCGAGCCGCGCTTTGTGGACCGCGGCAAAGTCACCGCCGAAGTGTTCAACCCCGACACGCGCATCCTCGAAATCAACTCCAAGACGGGTTTGTACCCGCTCTACGCGGCTTACTCCACCTACCGCGCACGGTTGGCGTCGCTAATCACCTCCCCCGAGAGCATCGAAGATGAATGGGCAGTGTGGCGACAAGTGGTGGCACAGAACATCTTCGTGGTGTGCAAGACGAAGATGGCCAAAAGCATCACCAAGCGCACGCTGGTAGGCTTCCGCAACCTCGAAATCAACGCCCATGCCTTCGACGACCTAATCAACCAAATCAAAAACAAGCCGGCCAACTTCATCGAAAAAGTTGTGCGTGGCCGCACCTTCTGGAAAGCAATAAACAACGACAATATGAAATTCAACGCCGTAATCGGTAATCCGCCATACCAAGAAGAAGGTGATAATGTCAGAAAAGCTCCTCTCTACCATCTTTTCTACAATATTTCCTTCCAACTGGCTCCAATTGTTACTTTGATAACACCCGGTCGCTTCCTTTTCAAATCCGGTCAAACTCCAAAGGAATGGATGGAGTCAATGCTTGCTGACCCTCATTTTAAAGTTGTAAAATACTTCCAGAAATCTTGTGAAGTATTCAGTAGTGTTGATATTAAAGGAGGTGTCGCTATCGGTTTCCGCGATGAGAGTCAGCTTTATCAACCGATTGGCTTGTATACTGAGTTTGCTACACTTCGTAAAATACTGGCGCACGTAGTAAATCATCCATCATTTACATATAATGAATTCGCGAATCTTGTTTCATCTCAAGGAATATATCGTTTTTCACAAGAAGCTCTCGATAAGTTCCCATCAATAGAAGCTGTTCAAGGGAAAGGAACAGCTTCAAAGATTACCTCTAACTGCTTTGAGAATCTTCCGGAAATATTTTTGGAAAGCAGAGATTCTATTGATGGAGACGCCATTCAGATAATGGGCAGAATTAATAACCAGCGTGTAATTCGATGGGTAAAAGCTTCTTACATTCAGCCATGCGAATATCTTAACTTCTATAATGTATTCGTTCCAGAAGCAAACGGCACAGGCGCAATCGGCGAAGTTTTGAGCACGCCGATCATCGGCGTGCCGATCATCGGCCACACTGATACCTTCTTGAGCATTGGAAAGTTTTCCAATGCTCAAGAAGGTATGGCGTGTCTCAAATATGTCAAAACGAAGTTCGCAAGGTGTATGTTGGGAACACTTAAGGCTACCCAACACAACCCCAAAAACACTTGGGCGAATGTTCCGATGCAGGATTTTGGGGAGGGGTCGGACATTGACTGGGGCCAGTCGGTGGCTGAGATTGACCGTCAGCTCTATGCGAAGTACAAGCTGACGGATGAGGAAATCGCCTTCATCGAATCGATGATAAAGCCGATGTAGGAGCCCCACCCCGGCCCTCCCATGAAGGGGAGGGGGGACGGGACGGATTGGTTGGTTGCTCGTCCTGTATGCTCGTCCTGCATGCCGAGGCAAGCAGACCCCGAGGCAAGCCTCGAGGCTACAGGTTCTACCTGTATACATCTGATTATCAATGAATTACATCCTATTCTCCTGTTGAATCTCCTGTGCTCCTGTGAATTTTTTCGCGCACACTCGACCACGACTGCCTTTCGGCGCGTTTTCTTCAATTACCGCAAAGCAGCCGAGCGAGCGGATTATAGCTTGATTTGGTCGATGGTCACTAATTTGTTGACCACGGCGAAGACGGCCATGGCGGCGGTGGAGTGGATGTTGAGCTTGGCGGCGATGTTGCGGCGGTGGGTGGTGATGGTGTGCACCGACAGGCACATTCGGTCGGCTATCTCCTTGTTGCTCAGGCCGCAAGCCACCATGGCCACCACCTCGCGCTCGCGTGCGGAGAGCATCTCCAAGCGCTGGGCGGCCAGGCGGTCGGCATCGGGCGCGGAGTCGTCGGCCGGACGGTACTTGCCGCTGGCCACAAGCCGTTCCAACCGCGCCACCACCGGCACGAACAGGCGATCCTCCAGCCGGCAGTGCATCTGCAAGTCAGCCTCGCAGTTGATGATGTCGAACAGGGTGGAGTTGAGCATGTCGCCGTTGGCATTCGGCACAAAGCGGATGATAATATCCTTTAAATCAGTGAGTTTGGATGAGATGGAATCGTGGTGACGAGCGAAGCGGTCGATGTTGTAGTCGTCGGGCAACTGTCCGGCCAAAAGGGTGTCGACGTAGCGAAACACCTGCCGGTCTTCGTAGTCCATGTGAGCGCGCACCTGTGCCACGTAGTCGTCGAAGAATCGCAGCACCACAAGGCCCACATTGTCGGCCGCGGAACAGTCCACCACCGAAATCAGCTTCTGCCGAATCTGCGGGATGCAGAAGTTGAGGAAGTACACGTGGGCACCGCGCAGGTAATCCATCAGCGGGCGGATGTCCACCTCGCCCATCGCCACGGGGCGTCCGCTGGTGAAGTTGCACACGGCCAAGAACGTGCCGGTGTGCACCTTGCCGGCTCGGCACACCTCGTCGACGGTAGCATTGCCGAAGCCAAGCGACAGCCCGAAGCGGCTCAGGGTCATCAATATCGAAGAGTTGGCATCAATCAAGTCGCGCAGCCGGCTCTCCGCCTTAAACGATTGCATATCTTGAGTCATAGGTTTTATCATAAACGGAAATC
>JBJEKG010000336.1:0-5605 GCA_051878535.1 Muribaculaceae bacterium | reverse complement strand
ACGCTCCGCAGCGCATCGACCTCGACTTCATGGCATGGTTGGGTGAAAACGGTATACCGTTCGCAATCGTTTTCACCAAGTTGGACAAGCTCACCTCCACCGCCGTCAAGCGCGCTCGTCAGCACTATTGCGAGGTGCTGAGCGAGAGCTGGGAAGAACTGCCGCCAATGTTCTCCACCTCATCCGAAGACGGCCGCGGCCGCATCGAGTTGCTCAACTATATCGAGCAACTCAACGCTCTGTAACCACCATTCCTCCCGCTACTGTTGCATATTTGCGCGGAATTTGCTAACTTTGCCCTCGGATTCCGATAACGTACAATTTTTTTAAGAGTATGGAACAGTTAGAATATACATCGCAGGAGCGCGAGCACGTGCGCAGCAGTTACCGCCAATTGGCTCACTACTTGAGCGGTAGCGAGCACTATGACCGGTTGGCTCGCATGCGCCGCTTGTTGGATGAGGCGGCCAAAGGCGGATTCTGCCATCGCGACCGCTTCGGTTTCAACCCCATCTGTCGCAGCTTGGACACAGCCCTGTCGCTGTGCCGCGAAATCAGTCCCGACATCTCCATGGCTGCAGCGATTATGCTGTTCAATCCCTGCCGCCACGGCTTCATGACCCACGAGCAAATCGTCGCTGATTGGGGCGACGATGTAGCGCGCATGATAGCCGGGTTAATCAAGGTGTCGCAGCTGTATGCCAAGTCGTCGTCGGTGGAATCGGAGAACTTCCGCAACCTCCTGCTGGTGTTTGCGGAAGATATCCGCGTGATTATCATCATGATTATCGACCGCCTCACCCTGATGCACGCCATCAACCATCACCCCGACCAAGCGCGGGTGATGCAGGTGGCCGCCGAGGCCAACTACCTCTACGCCCCATTGGCCCACCGCCTCGGGTTGTACGTGGTCAAGTCGCAATTAGAGGATATGTCGCTCAAATACACCCGTCGCGACACCTACTCCCAGATAGCCCACAAGCTCAACCAAACCAAGGCCGCCCGCGATAAGTACATCGCCGACTTCATCGCACCGGTGAAGCAAAAACTGCTCGAGGCCGGCCTGAAGTTCGAAATCAAAGGCCGCACCAAGTCGATCTACTCCATCTGGAACAAGATGCTCAAGCAGAAGCTCGACGTGGACAAGATTTACGACCTGTTTGCCATCCGCGTGGTGCTCGATTCCGAGCCCGACAAGGAGAAGCGCGACTGCTGGTTGGCCTACTCCATCGTCACCGACATGTACCGTCCCAATCCTTCCCGCATGAAGGATTGGATAAGCATACCCAAAAGCAACGGTTACGAATCGCTCCACATCACCGTTTACGGTCCCGAAGAGCGCTGGGTCGAGGTGCAAATCCGCACCAAGCGCATGGACCTGGTGGCCGAGAAGGGCCTCGCCGCCCACTGGCGCTACAAGGGCATCAAGGCCGAGAACAATCTCGACGCCTGGATGAACAACGTGCGCGACATTCTCGAAACCGCCGAGAGCGGGCCGTTGGAACTGATGCGCAACATGCGTATGGACATCTACAACAACGAGGTGTTCGTATTCACCCCCCGCGGCGACCTCTACCGCCTGCCGCTCGGTGCCACCTTGCTCGACTTCGCTTTCAACATCCACACCAACTTGGGCGTGCGCTGCACCGGTGGTAAGGTCAACGGCAAGAACCAGCGACTGAACTACAAGCTTGTGAGCGGTGACACCGTGGAGATAGCCACCGCTCCCAACCAGCAACCCAAGCGCGACTGGCTCAACTTCGTGGTCACTTCCAAAGCCCGCAACAAGATTCGCGTGTCGCTCAAAGAAATGGAGAGCCGCGCCGGCGAATTAGGCAAGGAGCTGCTCCAGCGCCGCTGCAAAAACCGCAAGGTGGAAATCTCCGAAGCCGACATCTCGCGTATAGCCAAGCGTCTTAATTACAAGTCGCTCACCGAGTTCTACACCGCCATCAGCGACGGCCGCCTCGATGTGAACACCGTCATCGAAGCCTACGAAGGCATGGTGGCCAAAGCCACCGAAGAGGCCACCCGCGTGTCGGCCGAGACCTACGTGATGCACCAACCCGCCGAGGAAGACGAAGCCCGGCAGCAAGGCGGCGACGTGGTGGTCATCGGCGAAGGCATCAAGGGCATCAACTACCGATTAGCTCGCTGCTGCAACCCCATCTTCGGAGATAAAGTATTCGGATTTATCTCCGCTGAAGGGGTCATCAAAATCCACCGCTGCGACTGCCCCAATGCCGACCACATCCGTCAACGCTACCCCGCACGCATGATCGACGTGCGCTGGAGCGGCAAAATCGGCCACGAAATGGCAGCCAAACTCCGCATCATCGGCCGCGACGACATCGGCATCGTCACCAACATTACCTCTATTATAAATAAGGAGAAAGCAACCTCGCTGCGCAACATCTCCATTGAATCCCACGACGGACTGTTCAACGGATTCGTCGTGGTAGGTGTGCTCAACGACGACGCCCTCTCCAAACTCATCAACAAACTCAAAACCGTGAAAGGCGTAAAAGATGTGCAACGTATCTAAACTCGCGGCAGCCGCTCTGATAGCGGCCTCCGCTCTCACCGTGACCTCCTGCGGACAGGACACCTCGCGTGCCGACGCCGCCTCAGCCCTGTTAGCCCAAGCCGACAGCCTGCGCCAGGCAGGTGACTGCGCCGGTGCTATCACCACCCTCGATTCGCTCGACCGCGTCTACCGCGACTGCCTCGAACAGCGTCGCCAAGCCCAACGCCTGCGTGCACAAGTGCTGCTGCAAGTCACCGTCGATTCCATCGAAGCCGACGAGCTGCGCCGACCCGCTATGGAGGCCGCGCTCGACTCGCTCCGTCCGCTCTTCACCAAGGTCAACCTCCAAGGCACCGAAGGCTATTACGTCTACTCTAAAGCCTTCACGGGCAAGGAAATGACCCGTACAGGCATCCAAGCACGTGCCGACGACAAGGGCTACTTCTTCATCGCCGTGAGCAACGTAGGCCGCCACATCGGCCTGCAAGCACTGCGCTACGGCGATACGCAGACCATAGCCGTTGAATCCATGACCGTGGCCGGTAGCGAAATCATGACCATCTCGCAAGAATCCGCCACCGACTTCGCCCAAGCCATCATGGCCGCACCCGCCGGCAAGCTCCGCATCGAACTGGTCGGCAGCAAAGGCACAGTGCCGCTCACCCTCACCGCGGCCGAAGCCGACGCCTTCCGCACCACCTGGCACTACTCGCAGCTACTCCAACTCTGGGAGCTGGCCAACGTCCGCCGCGAAAAGTACGAGCGCCAGCGCCTGGCCATGTCCGCCCTGCTCGACAGCATCGACACCCCCGCCCAATAATCTCTTTGCTCCCCGCTCTCGCGATGAGCGTGTCGCGGGATAATGTTTAGTTTTTTGGCAGGAAGGTTGCGCGGTTGAAGGTTTTTTTGTAACTTTGCGGTGATTTTTCTCATTAATAATATTTACTGACTATCGTTGCAAATTTCTACTTCATATACTAACTTTTAACCGCAATTATCTATTACTATGGCAACTGTAGGCAAGCAACGGATTCATCACTTCGACATGCTCAAGGGCGTGGCGATGTTTATGGTGGTGATGGGTCACGTGTTGGCATTCTGCGTGCGCGAAATCGACCGCGCAACGATTTTCAAGGTGTTTGAACAAGTGCACATGCCGCTCTTCTTTTTTGTGAGCGGCTGGTTCACGTATAAGCTCGACGACCGCGGGCGGCTGATTCTCCCCAAGTTGGCTCAACGTGCTGTGCGGCTGCTGCTTCCGATGGTGGCAGTGAGCAGCATCTGGGTGTGGTACTTCCCGCACTCGGGTGTGGAGACCCCGTTTGCGTCCACGTTCGAGGAGCTGTGGACCAGTGCGTATAAGAACGGCTACTGGTTCACGTTGGTGCTGTTCGAGATTGTGCTGCTGTACGCGGCCATCCGTCCGCTGCTCAACCGTTGCCGACAGTGGTGGGCGTCGGCAGTGGTCATCGCGGCTGTGTTTGCCGTGTTGTATTGGCTCAACGGCCTCAGCGGAAGGGTAGGGGAGGTGATGAGCCTCGGGATGATTACCGCCTACGCGCCGGTGTTCTTCGCAGGCTTGTTGGCTCGGCGTTATCGCGACGGCTTCGAGCGCTTGGCCGATAGCAGCACGGCGCAGACGGTGTCGATTTTAGTGGCCTCGGCGGCTATCTACGCGGCTTGCTGGCCGTGGGAAGCGCACCTCGAGGGCTCACAGCGCATGTTTGCACAGGTGGTCGCTCACCCCTTCTTGGCGTTGGTGGCTTACCGCCTGTTCCGCGACTGGGGTACGGCTGCATTTGCTCCGGAGGCATCGCCCGTGGCCCGCGGCATCGCTCGGATGTGGGAATACATCGGCACGCAGAGCTTGGGCATCTACTTGCTGCACTACTTCTTCCTGTTTCCGATGGGAAGCGTAGTGCGAGGGTGGATGACGGCGATGAACGTGGCATGGGTGCCGTTGGGCGCTTTCGCAGCGCTGATGGCCGCCTGCATCGTGGCCATGGTGCTGATTGTGATAAAGATAATCAAGCCATCGAAGCTGCTGTCGCTGCTGTTGGCGGGTAATAAATAAATGTAACGGACATGGACATTGCACACTCTATCATAGCATTCGACCTTGACGACACGCTCTACAGCGAGCGCGCCGAGTACGCCGCTCAGTGTCTTCACCATGTTGCGCAGCACCTTGGGCTGGACGCGGCTACGGAGTGCGCGATGATTCACAGTCGCAACCCTTACGACACACTCACCCAAGCGGGGGTGAGTGTGTCGCTCGACCGATTCAAGGAGCTGTACCGTTCCACCGAGTTGCACCCGATGCAGTTGCGCTCTGATGCAGCGCACCTGCTCCGGACGCTACGTACTGACTACCCCGAGGTGCCGCTCTACCTCATCACCGACGGCGATTCGCGTCGCCAACGCGCTAAGATCGCAGCGTTGGGGCTACAGGACTACTTCGCTGATTCTCACATTATTATCAGCGAAGAAATCGGCCACGACAAGCACTCGCCCATGCCCTTTGTGCACGCTATGGCTCGCGAAAACCGCGCCGACGGCTGGGTGTATGTCGGCGACAACATCCGCAAAGACTTTCACCATCCCAACCGCCTCGGTTGGACCACAATAATGTTAGTCGACGACGGCAGCAACGTCCATCCACAATCAGTGGACGTCCCTGCCGACTTCCGACCGCAATTCACCATAAAATCCCTCACCGAAATACTATGCCAACAGCTCTAATCACCGGTATCACCGGCCAAGACGGCTCTTTCTTGGCCGAGTTCCTGCTCGAAAAAGGTTACGAAGTGCACGGCATCATCCGCCGCAGTTCGTCGTTCAATACCGAGCGTATCGAGCACCTCTATCTCGACGAATGGGTGCGCGATATGCACCGCAAACGCCTGCTTACGCTCCACTGGGGCGACATGACCGATTCATCCTCGCTCATCCGCATCATCGGCGAGGTGCGTCCGGATGAAATCTACAACTTAGCGGCGCAAAGTCACGTGAAAGTGTCGTTCGACGTGCCCGAATACACCGCCGACACCGACGCTGTGGGCGTGCTCCGGTTGCTCG
>JBJEKG010000335.1:0-5631 GCA_051878535.1 Muribaculaceae bacterium | reverse complement strand
AAAAATAGTCCACGGCACGATTTTTGCCCTAAGTGTTTATCATCAGAACTCTTCCGGCTATGAACACCTCCGAAATCAAATCTCTGCGCCAAAATACTGCCCGCCTCATCAACGATGGCCAAATCCATCGCGCTCTCGCCGACATTCGCTCGTTCGCATTGGCCAACAACGACCACACCGAAGATGCCGCCCTCGACCGCCTCGATGCCGACTACTCCATCATGCTCCGATACTTCATCGACGGCATCAACGACCCCGGTCGCGACCAAATCATCGCCGACATCGCCGACCGCGCCCGCGCCGTGGCCGACCGCCTCGCCCGCCGCGCACTCATGCTCGAGCCCCCTACCCTATACTATATCACCGCCCGCTCGCTCTCGCGCCGCACCTCCGAATCCATCGCCACCGCGGCCGACCAATACTTGGCCGAAGCGCGTCGCCTCGCCGCCGACATCGACTCAATCACCGATGCCAACCGAGCGCGCACGGCCGAAGGCCTCTTGCGCGACCTGTTCAACCGCCTGTGGGTCACCCACCCTCTCTCCGGCGCCGACACCGCCGCCATCCAACGCTTCTGTGCTGAAGCACGCCGACCCGCCGCTTGTTCCGCCGTCGGCGGCCTACTCCTCGGTGCGCTCGAATTCTTCGACCCAAACCGTCTGGCCGTCCTCCTACATATATATATGAACGCCACCGACGACCACGTGGCCGTCCGAGCACTCACAGCATTCCTCCTTGCCGCGTTCCGTTTCCGTCGCCGCACACTGCCACGCTCCCTCGCCAACGTCCTCGCCGCCGCAAAGGAAGTACCCACCTGGAAAGCCGACCTCAAAGCAATCACCATCGAACTGATGCGCACTCGCGACACCGACAAAATCTCCGAGCAAATGCGTACCGAAGTCTTCCCCGCACTCTCCCGCCTCGCCCCGGAAATTAACGACAAAATCGACCAAGGCGACTTCCAAATGGAATCGCTCATGGAAGGCGGCAACCCCGAGTGGGAGGAAATGCTCAGCCGCGAAGGCCTCGGCGACAAACTCCGCCAAATGTCGGAAATCCAAGCCGAAGGCGGCGACATCTACATGTCATCCTTCGCCAAGCTCAAGCACTTCCCCTTCTTCAACGAAGTGGCCAACTGGTTCCTTCCCTTCGACTCGGAATACTCCGACGTGGTGCAAGCCGACTCCCCCGCCGGCGGTATCGCCCGCTCCATCCAGCGCATGTCGTTGCTGTGCGACAACGACAAATACTCAATCATGCTCTCCCTCTCGTCCATGCCCTACTCCGCCCGACAAGCTGCCCAAACAGCCATGGACGGCGAAAACGAGCAATTCAGCCAAATGCTCTCCGAACTCGCTAAAGCCGACGCCAAGAACGTTCGCCGAACTATTGCCAACAACTTCGTGCGCGACCTCTACCGTTTCTGCAACCTCTTCCGCCGCAAAGTGGAGTTCTTCAACCCCTTCGAACACAACGTCAACCTGCTGCAAGTCAGCGCCGTAGCCGACGACTTCGACGACCTCGAAACCCTCAACGTCATCGCCGAATTCTGCATCAAACACGGCTTCTGGAGCGAAGCCGAACACCTGCTCAAACGCATCGACAGCCTCAGCGAGCCCTCCGACCGCCGCGCACAAAAGCTCGGCTACTGCATCGACTGCCAAGGCCGTCACCTCGAAGCCGTGTCACACTACGAAGAAGCCGAAATGCTCGGCGGTGCCGGCCCATGGCTCCTCCGACGCATGGCCCGCGCTCTGCGCCGCGCCGGCAAAGTGGCCCGCGCGCTCCTCTGCTACCGCCGTCTGCTCGAATCCGAACCCGACAACGTCTCCACCATCATCGAAGTCGCCGGCGCCGCTCTCGAAGCTAACCAACCCGCCGAAGCCGAATCGCTATTCTACAAAGCCGTATACCTCGACGAACACAGCCTCGAAGCCCGCCGCGGCCTCGCCTGGGCACAATTCCTCAACCACAAATTCGCCGAAGCCGACCACTCTTACGCAATCCTCTTGGAGCAAGAACCCACCGCCGAAGACCAACTCAACGCCGGACACGTGGCTCGCGCACTCGGCCAAACCAAACGCGCCATCGCCCTCTATGCCGCATTCGCTCACGCCAATTCCGACAACCCCGACGCCCTCGCCAACGCCCTCAGCACCGACCGCCGCTGGCTCATCGACGCCGGAATCGACACCGCCACCGACCGTCTCCTCATCGAAGCAACACTCATAAACCCCGTCAACTAACCGTCTAAACCACTGATAATTATGGTAATCCAACGCATCCAATCCGTATTCCTCCTCCTCGCTGCCGCTTGCATCGGCGTTTACTCCTTCATGCCTTTCGCCCATACCGACACCGCCCAATTCACCGCCTGCGACGCCCTCCCCATGCTCATCGTCGCAATCCTCACAATCCTCATGCTCCTCATAAACATCTTCCTCTACAAAGACCTCCGCAAACAAATCCGCGTCGCAGCCATCAACTCCATCCTCGTCATCGCCACAATGGCCACCGCCGCCACCTGCGCCATAACATCCCTCAACGCCACCCTTAACTACGCCTGGCTCGCACTCCCCATCGCCGCCCTAATCCTCACCCTCCGCGCTCGCCGAGCCATGATCGCCGACCGCAACCTCCTCTCCTCCGCCGACCGCATCCGCTAACCGCCCCCCGCTTTTTTGTCACGGCTCTGAGCTTCAGCGAAGTCTTCCTTGTTGAAGCCGCGTCCTCGCACGCCCACCGCGCAGCCTTTTTGCACCTGCTTCGAGCTCCTGCTCGCCGCCTCCATCCCGCTCCTCCACCCTAAAAGATTTTGAGAATCCGGGATATTTCGCCCAAAAAGATTTTGAGAATCCGGGATAAGCACATCGTAAGCCTTATTTTTTGGAGTGGGGTGTAAGGTTTTGGGGTGGTGGTGCGTCTTATGGGTAAAAACTTATTGATATGAAGACAGATACGATTTTGATTGTGGCAGCTGTGGCTCTGCTCGTGGCCTGCGTAGTGTTCCTCACCCTTTCGATGACCGGAGGCGAGTCACGAGCACATCTGCCGCTGTCGTTAGCCTGCGTAGCCGTAGCCAATGCTCTCATCATTGTGCGCAACCGCCGCCGCAAAAAATAGCACCAACTTTAGAAAAGTGTAACATGTTACACTTTTCTAAAGCCAAAATAGCTATCCATCACATTTCCAGCGAGTTGTCAGCAGAAAAAAAATGGCCGCCCGTTTTTTTGCAACGACTCCGATCACCCATAATGCATTATGAATTATGAATTATGAATTATTTTCGTCTCCGGCTTCGACGCTTTAGCGTCGCTCTCGGCGAAGCCGAGAAACCGCACCCATTATGCATTATGAATTATGAATTATGCATTATGAATTCCCCTCATTCAGGCGGTTTTTTTGGCTTTTTTTCGCAGGATAGGCCGGCGGAATTTGGCTATCCGAGGAAAATGTTGTAACTTTGCAGTCTAATTTCATCCAATAGCGTATGCAGAACATTAGAAACATCGCCATCATCGCTCACGTCGACCATGGCAAAACCACCCTGGTTGATAAGATGCTGCTCGCGGGACACCTCTTCCGCGACAATCAAAACGCAGGCGAACTGATTCTCGACAACAACGACCTCGAACGCGAACGCGGTATAACTATCCTCTCCAAGAACGTGTCCATCAACTACAAAGGCACGAAAATCAACATCATCGACACCCCGGGCCACGCCGACTTCGGCGGCGAGGTGGAGCGCGTGTTGAATATGGCCGACGGCTGTCTGCTGCTGGTCGACGCCTTCGAAGGCCCGATGCCGCAAACCCGCTTCGTGCTTCAAAAGGCCATCCAAATAGGGCTCAAGCCCGTGGTGGTTGTAAATAAAGTAGACAAGCCCAACTGCCGCCCCGCCGAGGTGCAGGACATGGTCTTCGACCTCATGTTCAGCCTCGATGCCACCGAAGACCAACTCGACTTCCCCACCATCTTCGGCTCGGCCAAGAACGGCTGGATGAGCACCGACTGGGAGCATCCCACCACCGACATCACCCCGTTGCTCGACACCATCATCGAACACATCCCCGCCCCTACCACCTTGGAAGGCGACGCCCAGATGCTCATCACCTCGTTGGACTTCTCTAACTACGTGGGTCGTATCGCCGTGGGCCGCGTGCACCGCGGCACCTTGCGCGAAGGCATGGACATCGCCCTGTGCCGCGCCGATGGCTCCGTGGTGAAGCAGCGCATCAAAGAGCTGCACACCTTCGAAGGCATGGGCCGCAAGCGCGTCAGCGAAGTGGCCAGCGGCGACATCTGCGCCATCATCGGCCTCGAAGGCTTTGAAATCGGCGACACCGTGGCTGATGCCGACAACCCCGAACCGCTGCCGCGCATCGCTATCGACGAGCCCACCATGTCGATGACTTTCACCATCAACGACAGTCCCTTCTTCGGCCGCGACGGCAAGTACGTCACCTCGCGTCACATCGGCGACCGCCTCACCCGCGAGCTCGACCGCAACTTGGCTCTGCGTGTGTACAAAGATCCCCACCGCGACATCTGGACCGTCTACGGCCGCGGTGTGCTCCACCTGTCGGTGCTCATCGAAACTATGCGCCGCGAAGGTTACGAGCTCCAAGTGGGTCAGCCTCAAGTAATTACCAAAGAAATCGACGGACAAAAGTGCGAACCGGTGGAACTGCTCACCATCAACGTCACCGAGGAGTACTGCTCGAAAATGATCGACATGGTCACCCGCCGCAAGGGCGAAATGGTGTCGATGGAAGCCCAAGGCGACCGCATGCACCTCGAATTCCAAATCCCCTCGCGCGGCATCATCGGCCTGCGTAATAATGTGCTCACCGCCTCCGCCGGCGAAGCCATCATGGCACACCGATTCTTGGAATACCAGCCGTGGAAGGGCGACATCGAGCGCCGCACCAACGGCTCGCTCATCGCTCTGGAGGCCGGCACCGCCTACGCCTACGCCATCGACAAGCTCCAGGACCGTGGCCGATTCTTCATCTTCCCGCAGGAAGAGGTTTACGCCGGCCAAGTGGTGGGCGAAAATGCCAAGGACAACGACATCGTGGTCAACGTCACCAAGTCGAAGAAACTCACCAACATGCGCGCTTCCGGTGCCGACGAAAAGGCCCGCATCGTGCCGCCCGTGGTCTTCTCCTTGGAAGAAGCCTTGGAATACATCAAAGAGGATGAGTATGTGGAAGTTACGCCTCACCACATCCGCCTGCGCAAAATCATTCTCGACGAACTCGAGCGCAAACGCGCCAACCGATAACACTCTGCCATGCAACCATTTAGCCTCAATATTGGCGGCCAACTCCGCGAATATACCCGTCCGACGGTGATGGGTATCCTCAACGTAACTCCCGACTCGTTTTTCAGCGGCTCGCGCGCCCAAAGCGAAGCCGAGATAGCCGCTCGCGCCGCCAAATTGGTGGCCGAAGGCGCCGATTTCATTGACGTGGGCGCTTACTCCACTCGCCCCGGTGCACCCGAGGTCCCTGCCGACGAGGAAATCGCCCGCTTGCGCCGCGCCCTGCCTATCGTGAAGGCTGTGGCGCCCAACGCGCTCATCTCTGTGGACACCTTCCGCGCCAACGTCGCTCGCGTGGCCGTGGA
>JBJEKG010000334.1:0-5634 GCA_051878535.1 Muribaculaceae bacterium | reverse complement strand
ATAAAATAACAAAAAAATTGAGAATATCGGCTTTTTTTAAATGAAAGAGCCGTGGGCTCCGCACCGAAAGTTTTCACTTTTTTGGCAAAAAAGTTGGTGGTTAACAAAAAAAGTGCTAACTTTGCAGTCGCTAACGCACCTCGGGGTGTAGCACAGTTGGTTAGCGCGCCACGTTCGGGACGTGGAGGTCGGAAGTTCGAGTCTTCTCACCCCGACAAGCAGCCTTGCGGCATCGGCCGCAAGGCTGCTGTGTTTTGCGGCATGGCGAGGCGGTGGCCATCCGGATTTCCCCGAAAGTGTGTCAAAAGTTTGTCGTGTGAGACACAGCGTGCAAAGGGCTCACAGGAGAACAGGAGATTTAGCAGGAGGACAGGAATTATATTACTGATATTCAATTCATAACATCCTGTTCTCCTGTTAAATCTCCTGTCCTCCTGTGGATTTTTTGCGAGCTTTCAACAGGCTGTGTTCAGATTCAGGACTTTTGACACAGTTTCGGGGCTACAGGTGCGCGGGGGAGACGGTGAAATTTTTTCGGGGAAGTTTTTGGGCGGTATGGATTTTTTTTGTAACTTTGCACAAATTACAAACTAATAACTCTATCATGGAAGTAGAAGGTAAAATTATACACATCATTGGCGAACGTTCGGGCACATCACAACGTGGTAATGCCTGGAAGGTCAAGGAATATGTTCTGGAAACAATCAACGAGAGCTTTCCGCGCAAGATTGCTTTCGATTTCTTCGGCGACAAGGCCGATCTTTATCCGCTGAATGAAGGCGACATGATTAAGCTGAGCTTCGACATCGAAAGCCGCGAGTATCAGGGTCGCTGGTTCACCTCTATCCGCGGCTGGAAGGCCGAGGCATTGACTCCGGGTGTGCCTGCATCTGCAGCTGCAGCTCCGACAGCCGGAACTGCTCCGGTAGCACCGGCCGGCATCGTGCCTCCTCCCCCGGTGGTAGAACCGATGGCCAACAACGGCGAAGACTTGCCCTTCTGATTCGCTACAAATGCTTACAGAAAGCCCCGACCGCAAGGCCGGGGCTTTTGTTGGTATAGAGGGGGCGGAGGGTTAGCGCTGGAGGATGGTTTGGCGCTGGTTGTTGAGCACGCGCACCTTCACTGTGACGGTGTTGGGCACGCCTAACACGCGCTGCGGGTAGGTTTTGAAGCGGTTGACATACTCGTTGACGTCCTCCATATCATAGTCGGAGGTGCCGGAGATATGCTTGGCGCGGAGCACTACGATGACCATGTTGTCGGACCATTCATACTTCTCCAACTGCCATCCGTAGCCGTCTTCGGCATATAGCACGGAGGGCAGGCTGCGGTTCTGGGCTTGCAGATTGCGCTGCCATTCGTTCAGCGGCGACTGGCCGGAATGCGTAACCGGGGTGGAGCCGTCTACGGGATCTACGGTCGCAGGTGTATCCTGGGCAATGACATAGTTGGGATAGAGTAGCAGGTAGTCGTAGAAGTAGGTGGAGATGATGTAGTAGACGGCGCGCACATCGATGCTGCCTTTGGCCACTTCGTCGTTGCTATTGTAAGTAGAGATGTTGCCATCAGCATCACGACGGAGACAGTAGCCGCGGCCACCGTTGGGCATAACCACGTCGATGCTGTTGCCATCGGCATCCTTTGCGATTACCGAGCGGCTTGTACCTGTGGTTTCCTCGTAGAATGCCACAGGCTTGGCGGAAATGGCCGGAGCGGTGAGCAATTGACGACCGTCGGGCATGAGTGAAGCGTTAACTTCACACACTACTTTACCGCCATCTAAGCCTTGCACCTTGCTTACGCGAGCGCCTTCGTAGTAAATCGCGATGGAAGAAATGCTACCGAAGAGCTTGATGGCATTCTTATCTACGCCTTGGTATTCCACGCCAATCAATCGGCCACTTGTATCAAATTTATTTTTCTTGCCGGCATAACCGTTGCGACTGAGCACCGGATTGCCATCTGTGTCGAAGTATGATACAGTGATTGGCACGCTATTGAACTCATCGCGATTATCTTTGTCGTCATAACTGTACTTGACCACGCAAATACCATCTTGGTCAGCTGTTTTACCGCGGACAGTGTCAAAGTTAGCAATTGAATCGAGACGCCAACCTTCGGAATAGTAGTAAGTAGCGCTATGTCGTCCGAACACTTCGATAGGAGCGTCTTCCCTATCGAATAAGGCTTGCACTTGCAGATGGCCTTCGTCGTCATACTGTAAAGTATAGGAGCAGTAGCCATCGGGGCCGATGGTGGGTTTGCCATCTTCATCGATGAAAGTGCTTCGAGTGGCGCGTCCCATCTCATCATATTCGAACCGGCAGCCGTACACGTAGGTGGTGCTATCAGCCAAGTAGTACCGGAGACAGCGATCGTGGCCGGTGATAGAATCGATTTCGAAGCGTACAAAAGCATAGCCACTATTACCTTCCATAGCTTCACCGCTGCCATTGAGGATGGTATATTGCTTGCAGAAGCCGTTTTCGTAGGACACACGGAAGCCGTAGGCACCATCGGAGCGACGTTGCACGCGGTTGCCGCTTGCATCTTTGTGTGTTTCCTGCGTTACGTTGCCGTATTGGTCACAAACCATATCAATGACGGCACGGCCTTGATAGTCGCACACGGAAGCGCCTTGCTTATCGAACATTGACACTCGGATAAGGTTGTGAGCGTCGTCATACTCAAAGCGTCGCACAGCGCAGCCGGTGGCATCGCCCACAAGGTCGGTAAGGTTAGCATCCAAGTGGCTAACTGAAGTTACTTGTCCGATTTCATTGTAAGTAAACTTATGCCCGTAAGCATCGTTGGCATCGCTGATTGGATTACCGCTTTGTTTGCTATACTTGCGCATGCTCACGCGGCCAATCGAATCGTAGGTGACATACATGCGCACGATGCGCGAGTTGCCCGGATATAGCTCTTGCAAACCGGCTTGGCTATAATAAGTGGAGGTGTAATACTGCGGCGCATCATTCGACTTTTTAAATTCGATATATTCGTTGCCGCCTTTATCCGTTTCGTAGTTATAGCTGAGCACTTGGCAGCCGTTTTCATCGCGGCAAACCACTTTGTCCACTTGGCCGCCGAAGATGAAGAACTCGCCGCTGTAGGAGTACTCTTGGTCGGGGTAGCGCAGCGGTAGCTGGCGATAGTCCTTGATAGCTAAGGGGTAGCCCTTGGCGTTGACCAGGGTGACGCGGCGCACGTGGCCTCGCTGCACTTCCACGCGGTAGGAGTAGAATCGCTGAGCGTGCTCCGAGCCGGTGAGCTTGTCGATCATCTGCGGCTCGCGGTTCACTTCCACGTAGTCCTTGCAGTAGTAGACTTTAGTGCGGGTTTCGCTCCAAATCCACAGGCCGAGGGTGAACACGGCCAAGATGACGGCGGCCATGGTGTATTGCAGCACCGGATTATGGTCGGGCCAGCGTTTGTAGCGCTGGAAGAATTCCATATCGGCCTGAATCTTTTCGGCGGTGGGACGCAGGGCCGGGTCGGGGTCGAGCATGCGGCAGATAAGGTCGTAGAGATAGCCGTCGAGCTTGGTTTTGGTCACAGGCGGGATGGGGTTGCCTTGGGCTTGGGAGATGCCGCCGTCGGGTCCGAAGGGAGCTTTGCCTTCGAGCATTTCGAAGATGGTGGCGCCGAAGGCCCAGATGTCGCCCGAAGGTTCGAGCACGCCGTTGAAGCGTTCTGCGGCCATGTAGGGATATGTGCCGCCATAGCTAAGGTTCTCGTCATCGCGCGCCATGGAGATGCCGAAGTCGGTGACCTTGAAGGAGATGTTGTCATCAATCATGATGTTCTCCGGCTTGATGTCCTGGTGGACGATGTTGTTGGCGTGGAGGGTGGCCAAAGCGGCGGCCACGTCGCGGATAAATGGCACGATGTCGTTTTGGTCGCAGCGGCCCACCATCGATTTGGCCGAGCCGTTCTCGCAGTAAGGCATCACCAAGTAGGGCACGTCGCCGCTCACCGAGTAGTTGGTAGGGGTGAGCAAGTTTTGGTGGTTGATATTATACACACGCGAGAACTCTTGCTGGAAGTCGGTGATGCCGTCGCCTTCGATAGCGTCGAAGACCTTAACGGCCACGCGGAGATTGGCCAAGCTGTCGTGTGCCAACCACACTTGAGCGGTAGCACCGTTGCCGAGCGCCTTGAGCAGTTTGTAGCGCCCGTCGAGCATTATTCCTTTTGTCAATTCCATAGCTTCTCGGTTATCTGATGTTATACCACACGTCGTCGAACAAAGTAAAGAAAGCCACGATAGCAATCACCAGCATACCGATGATTGTGACCAACACCGGACCTTTGGTGATTTTGCGCACGATGGTTCGGCTGGTGCTGTGGCGACGGCCGCCGCTGGAATGTCGGCGAGCGCCGGAGCTGACGTCTATGCCGGGATTACCTTTGGAGGTTGTACCGCCTTTTGGAGCAGCTTGGGGTTCTGCCGATACGTTGGGGAAACCGCCGCTGCTATGTCCCGGCTCAAACTTCTGTGTACCGACACCGCTGCCGGAGGAAGCGTAACCGAAGTCGGTGGCTTCGCTTGCGGCCGCCGCAGGAGTAGCTTGCGAGCCGTGGGGGTCGAATCGCATAGTAGCCTCGCTATTTTGCGAATGGGGGTCAAATTTCATAGTGCCCCCGCCTTGATTGGTACTCATAGCTGGTTATTAGGATGGTTAATTGGCTGGAGTTGGAGTTGGAGTTGGAGTTGGAGTTGGAGCTTGAGCTGGCTTACTTGCGGAATCTGGACGTTCTTGGACTATGCGTGTTGCACTTTCTCCCCCTGAAGGATTAAGAGTAGGTGCTTCACCTGGTTTATCTGGCTTCTTATCTAAATTATTTATTTGCTGAACAGGATTACTACTGGTAGAGCTATTAGCACCATTACCTGTATTTCCAGGCTCTTGCTGCGGTCCCGGTTTTTTGTTAGGCGCGGCTACAGGTTCACTTTGCACCGCGGGAGTTTCGCCACCCTGGGCCGGCTCTACTTGCTGCTCTTCTACGGCTGGGATTGAGTCTTGCTGCGCGGCCTCGGCATCGCCGGCATCGGGCTTCATCAGCATCCAGATTACCAAGCCGATTACGGCCATGGCTAAGGCGCCGATTAAGGCCCACATCCATGCGGGTTTGCTTGCGCGGTTGCCTTGCAGCATTTGCTGGGCGTTGGCGCTGGGTTCGCGCTGCATGGGCGCTTCCTTGGCGGCGTGCACTTTCACCGGGTCCTTGTCGTTGGTGATGGAGGCGGCCACCACGGTCACGTTGTCCTTGCCGCCGGCGCGCTTGGCTGCTTCCACCAATTCTTCTACGGTTTTGACCACGCCGTCGCCAATTTTATTGCGCATAACTTGCACAATGTCGCGGTCGCGAATCATGCCGCAGAGGCCGTCGCTGCAGAGCATCACCACGTCGCCGTTGCTGAGTTCTACCGGCTCGGCGTTTTCGGGCTTGGCATTGTTTTGCGAATCGCTCAAGCAGCGGGTGATGATATTGCTTTGAGGGGAGTCGAAAGCTTCGTCGTCGGTGATTTTGTGGTTATCGACCAGCGATTGCACCAATGAGTGGTCCTTGCTGATGCGACGCAGGCCGATGGCGGTGTTAAAGAGGTACGCACGCGAGTCGCCG
>JBJEKG010000333.1:0-5661 GCA_051878535.1 Muribaculaceae bacterium | reverse complement strand
CCACCCAGCATTCGGCCGACCGCAACCACCCGTTCTCCATCGCTTTCTACGGCGAAACCGATGGCCGCTTGGACGAAAGCAAGTGCTTCGGTCGCATCGATTCCGACGTGGAGGCCCAGTTTGGCAAAGTGGGCTTGGGCTACGAGCACCCGGCTCAGTGGGGCTTCATTGTGGAAGACGCCCACGCCACGGTGGAAGGCGCTTTCTACGTGGCCTTTGAGTTCGCCGACAACATGCCCATCGAATCGCCCGACCCCAACATCACCCGCAGCTACGTAGCGCTCTCGGTAGTGCAACACGGTTCGCAAGAAACCACCATCTACGGCAAGGCTAAAGCCGGCGCAGAACCCAACTTCGTGCCCGACGGAGGCTGGTATCGCTTGGACGAAATCGACCCATCGATGAATGCCGGCTACGGCACTTACTTGGTGCTGTGGTGCGACCTCAACAAGCATGACGGTGTGGTGGCCATCGACCACACGGGCAATACCGTGTTTGATGTGATGGTCGACGGCTCCACACTGCACGTGAGCGGCACCTCCGAAGGCGAACGACTGGCCGTGTACGCGCTCAACGGCGCACAAGTGCTCACTGCCTCTGCTTCCGAAGGCGTCACCGCCATCGACGTGGCCGCCTTGCCCCGCGGCGTGTATATGGTGGTAACCGCAGCCGGCGCCCGCAAATTCGTAAGATAAACCATAACGTATAACTATCGCACGGAGTGGCACGGATTCGTCTGCGTTGCTCCGTGTTTTATTCGATTTGTGGGAAAAATGCGCTGAAAAGTCGAAAATTTTGGCTAATTTGACAAAAAAATTGTGAGATTGATGAAAAAATGACTATCTTTGCAGTGTCAAACCAATTATTTCATTAATGAGTTGAAAATAGATATAGGTATGAAGAAAAGATTACACGTTTTTGTGCTCTTTGTAGCAGTAGCTATGGCTGCTATGACCGCCGTGGCTCAAGATGTGCATACATTGGCCAAACCTACCGCAAAGTTTGCGGTAGAAGGTTTGTTCGAAGATATCAACACCTCCAATCCCGTGGCATTTGCCGATTCGCCGGTGAAATTCGTCAACCTGACCACCGGCGGCGCCACTTCCTACGAGTGGAAAATCACCGATGAGACAAGCGGAGATGTGATATTCACCTCCTCACTGACCGAACCGACTTACACCTTCGAAACCTCCGGCAGCTTCAAAGTGGAGCTGACCGCCACCAATTCCAGCGGCTCGCGCACCACTTCCAAAACGCTGATCCTCACTGTTCACAGCGGCGTGGTTGAAGGCTTGGGTATTTCCTCCTCTGTAAAGGGCGCCGGTGGCGATAATCCCTTGTATACTTCCCAGATTTCATCCGTGCCCACTCTCGATTCCGACACCAAGTACGACTTCATCACCGGGCCCAACCACCTGTATTCGCAAATCGCCGAGCGCTGCAATTTCCCCACAGAGCACACCTATTCCATCTCATCAATCACAGTGGGATTGTTTGCTTACTCGCGCATGTCGGCTACCTCGGCCGAGGACCGCAACCACCCCTTCAACATCGCTTTCTACGGCGAAACCGACGGTCGCCTCGACCCCAACATCTGCTACGGCCGTTTGGAATCTTGGGTTGCTGACTTGATGGGCGAAACCGGTTACAGCTATGGCAACAACTGCAAGTTGTGGGGCTTCGACGTGTCGAGCATCCGCGCCACCGTCTCCGGTCCTACCTACATCGCCTTGGAAATCTCCGAAGATATGCCCATCGAATCGCCCGACCCCAACCTCACTCGCTCCTACATCTGCTTCGCTCCGACCACCAAGGGCAACGGCGTCAGCTCGCTGTGGGTGAAACCCCGTGCTGAAGCTGAACTGGAAATCGAGCAGGATGGCGGTTGGTATGTCATCAACGACGTGGTGACCGATTTAGGCAAGGCTTACGGCCTGTACATGGTGATTTGGTGCAATATGAACACCGACGTGGTGGGCCAAGTGGCTCTTGACCTCGGCGGCGACGTGCTCAACGCTGTCCGCGTCGACGGTTCAACCCTGCACATCAGCGGCACCATCGCCGGCGAACCCATTGCCATCTACTCCCTCGCGGGTGTGAAAGTGCTCGGCACCACCGGTGCTGACACCGCCACCGCCGTCGACATCAACGACCTCGCCCCGGGCGTGTATACCGTAGCCACCTCCGCCGGTGCATTCAAGTTTAAGAAATAACTATGTCACTTATATAATCCTAAATGAATGAGGGAGCGAGCCGCATCGCGTCGGCTTGCTACCTCATTTTAATGTCCTACGAAATGAAAAACTACCTTTACTCCTTGCTCTTCGCCCTCGGCTTGGGTACCGGTTCGGCTTTGGCCGTGCCGGCGTATCCGCACCCCATCAGCGTGCAGCAGCCCGATGGCACATCAATCGAAATCACCCTCCACGGCGATGAATACACCAACTGGGCCACCACCGCCGACGGCTTCACCCTGTTGCGCAACAACCAAGGCTTTTGGACCTTTGCCCGCGAGGCGCAAGCCGGACGCTTGGAAGCCTCCGACGTAATCTACACCGGCTCCTCCGATGCCGCCCGCGCCGCCGGAATCCGTCCCGGCTTGAGCTTCTCCGAAGCGCAAATCCGCCAAAACCGCGTGGCCGCCGCTCCCATGCGCGCCCGCGACAACGACCTGCAAGTCAGTGGCTCGTTCCCCACCAAAGGCAAACGCAAACTGTTGGTGTTGCTGCTCAACTACAAGGATACCACGCCCAAGTACACCCAAGATCAGTTCCAAGATATGATGAACCAAGAAAACTGGTCGGGCATCGGCTCATTCCGCGACTACTATTTGGAGCAAAGCTACGGCCAGCTGGACATCGAAGTCACTGTCACTCCGTGGATTGACCTCTACGGCTCGCCCGATTACTACGGCTCCAACGGCGCCGTGACCATGATTGTGGAAGGCTTGGAGTACATCGACGATGACATCGACTTCTCTGAATTCGACAACGACGGCGACGGCGTGCTCGACGGCCTCGCCGTCATCCACCAAGGCTACGGCCAGGAAATGACCGGCTCTGGCAACGACATCTGGTCGCACTCCTCCGAAATCTACGGCCTCACGCTCGACGGCATCGAAGTGTGCCGCTACACCATCGAACCGGAAATGCTCCGCACCGGCGAAATGAGCACCATCGGCGTCATCTGCCACGAGTTTGGCCACAACCTCGGCGCCCCCGACTTCTACGACACCGACTACGAACTCTCCGGCGGCGACTTCTCCGGCACCGGTATCTGGGACATCATGGGCAACGGCGCTTGGAGCGGTTACTACGGCGACCGCCCCGCCGGCTTCAACATGTGGCAGAAAATCCAGTACGGCTGGGCCAACCCTGTCACCTTGGAGTTCACCTCCACCATCAGCGATATGCCCTGCGCCGCCACCGATGCTGCCGCGTATCGCATCAATTCCACCGTCCCCGGCGAGTATTTCATTCTCGAAAACCGCCAGCAGGTGGGCCCATTCGACCAAGCCCTGCCGGGCCACGGCCTTATCGTGTACCACGTCAACGAATCACTTGTCCGCTCCAACGTTAGCACCAACACCCTCAACGTGGGCCATCCTCAAGCGGTCTACACCGTGTGCGCCGGTGCCTCCGGCGACCCCGATGGCACAGTGTCGTCCTACGGCAATATCAACTCCGGTAATGCCCCCTTCCCCGGCCTGATGAATAAGACCGACCTGAGCGACTACACCCTGCCGTCGACACTCTCACAGAGCGGCCGTTTCTCCTACTTCTCCTTGCACAACATCGCCGAGGATGCCGAAGGCCGCGTGTCGTTCGACTTCGTCAAAGAATCCACCCCGGTTGCGCCCATCAACCTCTCGGCCGGCGTGGCCAAAGGCGTGGTGACCCTCACCTGGGAAATGCCCGAGGACGCTCCCACCACGCGTCTGTTCACCATCTACCGCAACGGCGAGCAAATTGGCATGGCATATGAGCCGTATTACGTCGATGTGGTCGAAGGCGATAGCAAATTGCTCACCTACGATGTCGACGTGACCTATCCCGACGGCCTTGTGTCGCCCTACGTCTCCACATCCATCTTCGTGCCGGTCAACCGCATCTCGGCCATCAACCCCGTGGCCGACGGCTCATCCGTCACCCTCCGTTGGGACGTGAACAATACCCTCACTCGTCAAGTCTCCTCCACCCTCGAAGACTACTCCACCACCACATTCCGCTACGATTCGCTCGACTTCGTCCACCGCTATCGCGCCGCCGACCTACCCACCTTCAAAGGCTTCCGCATCAATTCCATCACCTTCATCCCGCTGTTAGCCGCCACTCAAGCCAAGTACACCGTGCGCGTGTGGCAAGCCAATGCCGACGGCTCCAACCTCAAAATTGTGGCCGAAAAAGCCGTGAGCGAGTGGGGTGCCGCCATGTGGCGCACCGTTACCCTCGACAAGCCCGTCACCATCGTATCCAACCGCGAGTATTGGATTGGCGTCCACGTTGAAGCCATCTCCGGCGGCATCGACGTCATCACCGACCAGGCCACACCAATCAGCGGCTACGGCGATTTGATGCGCTTCAACGATGGTGAGTGGGAGCCCATGCCCGACTCCACCGGCAACTTCTTCATCTCCGCCGACCTCACCCCGGCTGCGCCCAACAATCCCTCGGCTCTGCCCGAAGGTTACGTGGTCACTGACCCCACCATCGACCTCCAATTCCCCATCGGCTACCGAATCTATCGCGACGGCGTGGAACTCGCCACCACCGGCAACGCCCTGTTCGTCGACTCCGACGTACCCGCCGGCAAACACTTCTACCAAGTGGCTTGCCTCTATGCCGGCGACAATGAAGCCGTGGCCGCCGAGACCGAGGTCGAACTCATCGACGACGGCGTGACTGCCATCGAAGCTGCCACCGGGCAAGTGGTTGCTGCTGACGGTGTTATCACCGTCACCGCTACCGCCGGCAGCCGCATCATCGTGGCCGACATCAGCGGTCGCATTGTGGCCAACCTCGTCGCCGACCGTGCCGCCGTGGCCGTCCAGCCCGGCATCTACGTGGTCAAGGTCAACCACCGCGCCGTTACCGTCGCTGTCAAGTAATCAATTACGCAATAACGCTTTTGCAGGGCAAATTTCACAAAGATTTGCCCTGCATTTTTTTGCACTCTCGCAAAAAATCACTAAATTTGCGCATCAATCCTTATGCCATGAAACGCCTCCTCATCTCCATATTCTATAGCTTGCTGTGCGCTGCCCTTTATGCCGCATCGCCGCAGTCTAACGGCCTCTATCCCTTAGAGTTCGGCAATTATTTGGGCAACATCGAAAACATCCACCCCAAGGTGCTCTTCTTCGAAGAAGGATGGCACGGCTATCGCTTCTGGATGGCCTACACACCGTATCCGCTCGGTAGCATCAGTGCCGAGAACCCGTGCATCGCCGTGTCGAACGATGGTGCCAACTGGCAAGTACCCGAAGGGTTGGAGAATCCGTTAGCATTCGCCCCCGATGGCGGCTACAACTCTGATACTCACCTCGTTTACAACGCCGCGACTGACGAATTGGAGTGCTGGTATCGCGCCTTCGACATCGAATCGGCCACGGATTACATCCTCCGCCGCGTGTCGTCCGACGGGGTGGGGTGGGGTACTCCC
>JBJEKG010000332.1:0-5714 GCA_051878535.1 Muribaculaceae bacterium | reverse complement strand
CTATCGCATTGATATAATGATAGATAAGGGCCCGGGGGCGAGGTCGGTGCAACTGAATCTCAACCCGTTCACCTTGGTGGGCGCAACCACTCGCAGCGGCCTGCTCACCGCGCCGCTGCGTGCTCGCTTCGGCATCAATGCCCACTTGGAATACTACGACCACGAGGTGTTGCGGCGCATCGTGTTGCGCAGCGCCGCCCTGCTCGGGGTGAAATGCTCCACCGAAGCCGCCGGCGAAATCGCCATGCGCTCGCGCGGCACGCCCCGTATAGCCAATGCCCTGCTGCGCCGCGTGCGCGACTTCGCCCAAGTCAAAGGCGACGGCCACATCGACATCGCCATTGCCCGCTACGCCCTCGAAGCCCTCAACATCGACAAATACGGCCTCGACGAGGTGGATAACAAGCTGTTAAACACCATCATACGCAAATTCCACGGCGGCCCCGTGGGCTTGAGCACCATCGCCACCGCCTTAGGCGAAGACCCCGGCACCGTAGAAGAAGTCTACGAACCCTACCTCATCAAAGAAGGCTTCCTCAAACGCACCCCGCGCGGCCGCGAAGTCACCCCCTTGGCCTACGAGCACCTCGGCGCCCAACTCCCCGGCCACGACTTCGGTCTCTTCGGCTAATTTTTTGCTCAACTATTGTTTTAGTGAAGAAAAATGCCTAACTTTGCATATTATATGATAAGTTACGGCTATGACTAAGAATACTATGGGCAATAAGCTCACTCCCAAATTGCAGCGCAAACTCGCTATCGTGGGCGAGCAAATCAAGCTTGCACGGCTGCGGCGCAACCTCTCGGTGGCTATCGTGGCCTCCCGCGCCACGTGTTCGCCGCTCACCGTGGCCCGCATCGAAAAAGGCTCGCCCACCGTGGCCATGGGCACCTACCTGCGCGTGCTCAACGCCCTCCAGCTCGAAGACGACATCCTCCTCTTGGCTCAACAAGACCCCTTAGGCCACACCCTCCGCGATCTCCAACTTACCGACCGCCAACGCGCCTCAGAACTCTAACTCACTATGGATAAGCTAATTGTATACGCCGATTTCGACTGGTTGGATTCCCCACGCATCGTGGGCGAACTCACCCGCCAATCGCTGCGCGGCAACGAAACCTTTGGCTTCCAATTCCATAACCAATGGCTTCGCGACTTCGGCAAGATTTTTCTTAGCAACGACCTGACCAACTTTCCCGGTATGCAGTTTTCACAGCCCGGAAAGCAGTTGTTCGGATGCTTTGCCGATGCGTTGCCCGACCGCTGGGGGCGCACGCTGTTGGCCCGGCGCGAGCTGTTGTCTGCTACCGCCGAAGACCGTGCGCCGCGCCGACTGTCGCAGTTCGACTATCTCATCGGCATCGACGACTTCTCGCGAATTGGCGCGTTCCGCTTCAAGCAATCGGAAGCCGGACAATTTATAAACAGCGACGAGGCCTTGCGCATTCCGCCCATAGCCAATTTGCGCACCCTAATGGAGGCGGTCAAAGAGGTGGAAAGCAGCGACGCTCACAACGTTTTGCCCCAAGAGAAATGGCTCAATCAACTGATTCGGCCCGGCTCGTCATTGGGCGGCGCACGCCCCAAGGCCAATGTGATTGGCCACGATGGCCAAATCTACATCGCCAAATTTCCTTCACGCAACGATGATTACGACTGCGCCATGTGGGAACACATCTGCCACTGCCTGGCAGCCATGGCCGGCATCAAAGTGGCTCAAACACAACTGATTGACAACAGTGCCGGCCATCACACCTTGCTCTCGCGTCGCTTCGACCGTACCCCCGAGGGCAAGCGCGTGCACTTTGCCTCCGCTTTGACCGTGCTCGGCCTTACCGATGGCGACGATGCCGACACCGGCCACGGCTACGTGGACATGGTCGACTTCTTGATTCAGCACTGCCACGATGCCGACAAATGCCTGCAAGAGCTTTACCGCCGCGTGGCGTTTAATATATGTGTAGGCAATACCGACGATCACTTCCGCAATCACGGCTTCCTGCTCACCAAAGCCGGATGGGAACTGTCGCCCGCCTACGATATGAACCCAACGCTCGCCCGCTTTCAAAGCCTGCTAATCAACAGCGCCACCAACGAATCAAACCTCGAGGTGTTGCTCAACTCCTGCGAAGAGTACCTCCTGCCGCGCCCCACTGCCGAGAGTATTATCCTCCAAGTGGTGCAAGCCGTGGCAAACTGGCCGGCGGTGGCACGCCGCTTCGGCGCCCCCGCAGTCGAGGTGCACCGCTTTGCCCCGCGCTTCATCACTGTGCTGTAGCTCAGGTGACAGCATGGTTGATAATGAGTGTCCTAACGCAATATTAAAATACTACGTCGAGCATCAGGTCGTAGTACATAAGCCGAGTGTTAAGCGGCTCGTTATCAGCTATGTGGCGGTATTCTTTCTCTTGTTTATCGGTGCTGAATACGGGCTGAAAGCCGTTGGCTGCGTAGAAGTCAAGAGTAGCTTGATTGTTGTAAGCATCGACCAACACGTATCGGCAACCGGTTTTATTACTCGGCTCAAGAAACCAATACTTGATATGCCGCAGAACGTCGCTTCCGATGTGCATCGAGCGAAATTCCTTAGATACGCCAAGCCGTGCCACAAGCACCGCAGGATAATCCTTGAGCGATTTGGCATGCGGAATATTTTGTTCGATTTTCTTCCGGCGAGCATTCGGAAGGTCGCTCACCCTCATTCCGGCATTAGCCAAAGTGAAGGCGCAAACCACCGAATGCGGCTCGGCATCGAGCGCATAATAATATGTCTTACCTAACAATTGCTTGTCGAATGCCAAACAATCATTAACAAAAAAGTCGTCAAGGTCCTTGTCACCACAACAGAACCCGGCCATTGTTTCCGGTGCGTCTAACTTATGGAAAGAGCACTTGGAATTGAGGAAGCTCATCTGTTGTAAAAATTAGATTTTTCCAACATTTCGCGCACTTCAGCTATCCCTTGGAGGTAGCGTTCGCGCACGGCCTGCTCCTCCTCCGGGGTGCGGTTGAGTGCCTTTTGGTAGTTGGCCTCAGCCTCGGCCTCAAAACGGGCTGCGACTTCGCCGGTCAACACCGGTATGGATGCAATCGGTAATGCCATTGTGCTTAATTTTTAGGATTATAACAGAATTTTCTGCAAAGTTACAAATTTTTTCCGAAATCCGCGCAAAAAAAATAGCGAAGTCCTGTAAAAAAGGCGCTACGCAACACGGCTCTTTCATTTAAAGCACTGCGTAGGGTTAAACGAAAAAACGAAGTAACGAAATGACGAATTTGTAATATTTTTCGTTGATTCGTTAATTCGTTTTATTTGTTTAGAGACTATTATAGATAACCAAAGTTTATTTATAGTGTGAGTATTTGCGTATGCACAGGGGCGGTGGTTAGCGGCGGATGGCGAGGTAGGCGGGGTGGCGAGTGTCGGCCAGGCGCGGGGTGAGTTGGCGCAGGGTGAAGGCGGCGGTGTCGGCCACAGCCACTGTGTCGGCGGCGTCGGTGATGATGACAAGGGAGCCGGGAGCGAGGGAGTCCAAATCTGCTTTCTCGACTATATTCATCTGATTGTCAAGGTAGTAGGCCAACGAGTATGTGGGGTGGGTGCCGATGTCGCCTAAGGTGTAGATGGGATGGCCGGCGGCTTCGCTGCGCAGTTCGTCGGCTATTGGCTTGGTAGACAGCGGGTTGACGGCGGCGGGCATCACGGCGGCATTGTAGCACAGTAGGATGGCCCAAATGCAGGCAAAGCCGGGAGCTGCGCCCTTGCAACCGTTGCGAGTGAGCAATGCGGCGAGGCCGCACATCACCGGCACGAACAGCAGGCACCAGCGCCACCAGTGGTCGGCCTCGAAGCTGAATTTGCCGAAGGGAATGACGGCGGAGACACACACGGCTACGGGCACGATGACGGCCAACACGGCCACGATGCGGTTGAACAGTAGCATGGGCTTGGTCTTGGCAGCGAGGTCCACCAGTACGGCCACGCCGTAGGCCATGAACGGATAGGCCGGCAGTAGGTACACGCTGCGCTTGCTGGCCGGGATGCAGTAGAAGATGATGACGGTGAGCGAGGCGGTGAGCGCCATAGCTGCACCGGCAGCGGGGCGCGAGCGATGTTGCCAGCCGATGTGGGCGGTGAACAGGCACAGCAGCGTCCACGGCGCCATGCCCGACAGGATGGTTAAGAAGTTGTAGTAGAACGGATTAACGTGCGATTCGTAGCTCATCGTGCCGCTGAGCCGGCCGAAGTTCTCCTCCCACACCAGGTCGAAGAAGGCTTGACCGCCGTGAAGATATGCAGCCGAGTACCACACGGCCGGCAGCAGGAGCGATGCGAGTCCGTAAAGCGCTAACTTGCCGATAGTTAGCCACTTATTCTTGCGCATAATGAGCACGTAGATGCCCACGGCCAGCAGCGGCAGGAACGCACCGATGGGGCCTTTGGTGAGGAAGGCGCCGCTGAGCAGCAGTACCACGGCCACGCGCCGCCACCAGCGTAGCGGTGTGTCGGGGTCGTCGATGAGCCGTTGGAGTATGAAGATGGCGCCCACCATACAGGCGGTCAGCACCATGTCCACGCGGCACGCTTCGGCGGCGCGGAACACTTCAAACGAGGTGGCCAGCACCATGGCGGCGGCCAAGGCGAACTGCTCCGAGCGGTGGCGGCGTGCCCAGAAGAACGTGGCCATGACCATGGCGATGGCGGCCAAAGCCGACGGCATACGAGCCACGAATTCGTTGACAACGCCTCCGTTGAACACCACCGCGAAGATGCTGATGAGCCACGCCA
This sequence comes from Muribaculaceae bacterium, assembly GCA_051878535.1. Classification (GTDB taxonomy): domain Bacteria; phylum Bacteroidota; class Bacteroidia; order Bacteroidales; family Muribaculaceae; genus CAG-873. The sequence goes on along the minus strand of JBJEKG010000332.1, from coordinate 924 downwards.
ACATTGGCGGCTTGTAGGGCATTTCGCCGGCGGAGATGGGCAGCACCCAGTCGCCGGATTGTAGCATCGACATAGCCACGATGGCTTCGCGCGGCTCGCCTTTGGAGTAGAAAAGGCAGTCGGCGAGCCAAGGCATCCATAGCGATGCAACGGCCAATAGCAACAAGATGGCGAGCGCACCGGCGCTCGGGGCTTTGGGAGTGTTCAACGGAGGCATAAACAGTTGTTACTTAGTGGGTTTATCGACGTTGGCGTGACCGCCGGCCGTAATTGGCATGTTGGTGAGGATGTGCTTGTAGCGGGAGGGGTCGCGGATGATTTCGAGCGCTTGCAGGAAGTCGGGGTTGATGGGGTTGGTGGCGCGCACGTAGATGCCGTTGGGGTAGATGTCGCGAGTGAGCAGGCCAAGCATCACGGCGTGGATGTACACTTTCGAACGCTCCCAATCCTCTTCATTGAACTCGATGCCGGCTTCGGTGGCGCGGTCGATGAGTGCTTGGTCTAACTCGGCCGGAATTTGGAAGTTGGCGGCGAAAGTAGCTTCGTCGGGGTATCGGGCTGTGATTGCGTCGCGGTTTTGTTCGATGTATTTGAATACGGTTTTGAGGATGATGCTCTTACCTGAGAGTTGGCGATAGTAAGGCGACACGCGCGAGGTGTCGACGGGTACGAAGATGTCGGGCATGATACCGCCGCCGCCGTATACCGGGCGATGGTTGCGCAGGGTGTAGAAAGTTTGGGTGGTGTCGAGGCGGATGCTGTCGGCACACCAGAGCTCGCCGCTGTTGTATCGGTTGAGCATATCGAGCTGATACTCTTCACCTTGACCTTTGATGTAAGGCTTTTGGATGCAACGGCCCGAGGGGGTGTAGTAGCGGGCGGTGGTGAGGCGTATCATTGAGCCGTCGGGGAAGGGGAACGGCC
>JBJEKG010000331.1:0-5718 GCA_051878535.1 Muribaculaceae bacterium | reverse complement strand
ATCAACAAGCTGTGGGTTTGTTATATGATAGTTGGGGTGCCGCTTCGCGCCAATTTAAAAAAATATAACTAAACCGCTGATAATCAACAAGCTGAAGGTTTGTTATATGATAGATTTTCGACTTTTGACACAGTTTCTCCCGCGCCACCATCAAAAAAACTTTCCACTGGAAAATACTTTGGCCGGAGAGGCAATGTTTCCGCTGGAAACATTGCTAATCCACGCGATCACACCCTGTCTATCATATAACAAACCGTATCGCGTTGATTATCAGCAGTGTGTCAAGTTGAAAGTGTGTCAAAAGTGCCAAATAAAAAATGAAACCACTGTGTCAGCAGGCGTGGTATGCCGAGGCAAGCCACGGCTACTTGTAGACACATGATTATCAATGAATTAAATCCCTATCCTCCTGCTAAATCTCCTGTTCTGCGGTGAACCCTTTGCGCGCTGTGCTTCGCAGACCAGACTTTTGACATACTTTACAAACATATCGCCTAAGTTTTAACATTTCAACTGTTTTTTAGATTGGCCCTTATAAAGTGTTGATGAAATCATCCCAGTCCTTAGGCGAACTCTTTTGGCCAAAAGCCTTCTCGAATAGACGACGGCGAGTGGCCGACACCGATTCTTTACTGTGATACGTTAGACGCGCTATCGCCGTCGGCGTCTGACCAAGTTTCAGGAGCATCGACACACGAAGCTCATTTTCACTCATTCGGCATAAATCCAACAGTCGCTCGGTAAATCCGGGGTACGCACGATTGATTACCTCCGACACAGCTTTCCAATCTTCCTGACTTAATCCGCCATCGCTTTCCGGCGAATTAACCAACCGCTTAATCCGGCAATAAATCTCTGAGGATGTCACGATTTCTTCCTCGCGCTGAATTTCGCCCGGAGCTTTTGCGTCGTTGGCTTTCTTTAGAGCTTCGAGTTTTTCGATTTTCAACTTCATGAGTTGCTGTTGCTGCCGCTTGTAGCGGATATAGAATCCTGCGAACGCTATCACTACCAGCAGCAATCCAACTAAGCCACTGAAAATCAACACTACGCGAGCATTGGCCTGCCTAAGTTCTCTATTTTCTTCAACCCTCAGCGAATAGTCATACAGCGCATTCATCTTCAGAAGTGTTTCGGCATGATTGAGATTCGAGGCCGAATCATCATAGATTCGATAATCCCGAATCATCTCAAGGGCCAATGTTGGATTGTGTTCACGCACAGCTAACTCAGCTAACATTCGTGATGCCATACGTTTATCGTAAATATTGCCCATTTCAAGCAGCTTAGATGCATATCTCTTGCACTCAGCCACGCTATCACATGCGTATGTAAGAGAAGCACCGATAGTGACCTGCGTTATCGACTCCACTCCGTCGCTATAGCTGCATGCTTCATTAAATGCTTGGCGCGCCGCCTCCAACTCTCTTTTCTGAATATATGCACCTGCTTCCAACAGATGCAGTTCGTTGATAAATAAGGAGTCTCGAAGCATTTCAGCCAATCCAAGGCCGCGCTCGGCATATATCAAGCTACTATCAGGTTTGTTGAGCGAGATATAGCTGTTTGCGATATCTCGGAGGTTGAAAATCATTCCGACAGTGTCGCGCGCTCCCACATTTGTGTCGAAAGCGCGTTGATACATCTTGGCCGATTCCTCATAAAGGTTTTGATACAAGTAAATCGAGCCCAACTGGCTGTAACACTTGCCTTTGAGATATTCATTCTCTTCGCTATGCGGCATAGATTCAATTAATTCCAACGCTTCCAAGAAATAACGCCTTGCCTCCGGAGCATCGTTGCGAGTGCGATACACGCGACCCGCGTAATACAATGCTTCAGGCAGCAGAGCCCTATCGCCGTCGCTTTGATAGTAATCCACCAATTGTAGTATTTGCTGCGGCGTGGCAGTCATTCGATTGGCCTTATCCGTAGCCTTTATCATCAGCAAATGGTAATAGCGGCGGTCAGGTTCGGAATAACCACTCACTTGGCCACCGATTCTTTCTAATATACGAATCGATGAATCGGCATCAACGTATGCCAAGCGATTCGCCTCGATTAGCTCTTTGGGATATTGATGCTCTTTACAGGATGTTGCAATTAACAACACCAAAACAAACAATGCTATAATCTCTCTCATTGATTTCATACTGCAAAAGTAACAATTTTAGATTACATACGCAAATCTCGGCACAATAATCAGTTTACAAATCAGTGTACAACGTTTTTACACACACATTTGAACACCAAAGTACACCCTTGAACACTCGCTTTCCGCTTAACTTTGCGGCAGAAAATCAAATCAAATGAATTATGAAAAATCAAAAATTGACAAAACTATTGATAGCCGTAATTGCCTTTGGGGCTACTATTGCGATAGGATGGTCCTGCAATAGCGACGCGAGCGCAGTTAACGAAGACCCTCGTGTGGAAACCGTAGCCGATTCCACTGCCAACACCTCGCAATCGCAACATCTGCTTTTTCACGAAACCAACTAATAAAATTTTTTAACTATGAGAAATCTGTTACTTATCACCGCTCTCATCCTCGCAGGGGTGTTCAACACCATCACAGCCGGTGTTGACCTCCGCGCTCAACGCAAAGCACCGACACAAGCAGCCTCGGCTGAAGCCCCGGCCTACCCTTTCCCGGGTGTTGAAGACCTCATCTTCGACCAACCCGAAGGCACTCAGCTGCTCTTCAACCGCGACGCCATCAAATGGATGCACCTAATCAGCGCACTCGAAGGCAACTACCAAACCGGTGTCCCTTCCACTTTGATTGAAAACGGCAACGAAGTGTATTTTAGCAACTTCTTCACCGACTTCGAAGATATGGGCTGGCTCAAAGGCACAAAAGATGCCGATGCATCTACCATCACCATGGATTTTCCCCAAGTGATGTATGATGAACTCTTCCGCTCTGAACACTATCTCTACTACGCCGCCGTGCTCGAACTCAACGAAGACCAAACCGACTTCGTGGTGTCGGACACCCAACAAATCGTGCTCAACATCGACGAAAACGGCAACATCACTCAAGATAACCCCGACCTGATGATTGGTGTTTGCTATCTCTACGACCCCGAAATCAAAGACCAACCCGCCGGCAACGGCTCGGAAGGTTGCTTCTTACAATGGTTCGGCATTGGCCTGACCAATCTCGAATGGACTAAGGCCAACTATGAAATCGCCACCCTACCCTCCGATGCTCAACTACAACAATATGCAATGATTTACAACGGCAATGCACGATTTGTCAATGTAGCTATTGTAGGTAACAGCATCTATCTCACCGGTTTAGCAGATGACCCTGAAGCATGCGCCGTTGGCTCTATCGACCAAGACAATGTCATCACTTTCCAATCGCCTCAATTCATGGGTATGAGCGAATCCGGCGAATACTTCACATACTTCGTAGCTGCATCAACACAATACCAGCTCGACCCCGAAACCTTGGAATTGATTGAATTCGTTGGTGCTACCAACCAACTCGTTCTAAATCTAAACCCGAAAGATAGCTCGATTATAGCTTTGGATAAAACCGGATTTGCTATCTCTTACGGAGAGGAAAATGTTGGCGGCGGCGACTTATACTTGGAGCCTACGCTTGTCCCTCAAGAAGACTATGCCTTTTCGCTCCCGGCTGACCCGACTTTTGTCAACTATCAACCTTACAGTGACACATTAGGCTATGGCGTATTGAACTTCGATATGCCTTTCTGGACTGCCGGCAACCAAATCATCGACCGCTCGAATCTCTCTTACGTTATCTACTTCGACGACCAACCCGCCACATTCACCACCGACTTGTATTGGGACATACCTGAAGATCTTTCGGAGATTCCCTACTCATTCACCGACTGGTACGACTTCTTCTGCGTAGGCATTAACCATGCCATCTACCTCTACGAAGGTGGTTACGAGCGCATCGGTGTGCAAGTGGTGGCTCGCAACGATGACCAAGAGCTTCGCTCGCAAGTGTTCTACTATGGTAGCGACAGCGCCATTGACATTACAAACGGCGCCACCGTTATCGGTCAATCGTACATCTCTCTTACCGGTGTACCCGTGGTTTATCCTAAAGCCGGTGTCTACATCATTCGCACTGATTATTCCAACGGCATCTCCTCATTCCAAAAAGTAATAATTCGCTGATAAATAGATAAGTATAACAAGGTTTAATGGATTGTAAAAGGCGGCTTCGACTGAGAAGCCGCCTTCTTTGAATATTATTATGTCGAAATTGCTTAGCTGAGGAAGCCGTGGAGGAATTGGAACTCGGCGGCGATGGGGAGCAGGCGGTCGACCATGCGGCGCAGGCTTTGTTCGCTCACTGCGTCAGTGCTAAGGCGGTTGTTTACAAACACTTGCATCAGTATGCCGTCTCCAAGGGGCTTCTCGCCTTCGGTGGCCTTAGCGGCTTCGACTAATTCGGCCGTCACGGCTTCGAAGTCGGCCACGGCGGCGAGTTCGCCGTCTTCAAGGGTGTCTTCAGTGGCGAAGCGGTAGTATACGCGCTCCGGCACAAGCATAATGTCTGCGCGGGCCACATCGGCCACGCGCAGCATTATTGTCAATCGTTTGATTTCCATATCGTTAGCGAGGCAACACGTTCACTTTCAATGCATCGTAAGCGCGTTGAGCCTTGGCGCGAGCCTCCTCCAAGGTGTCGGCAGTGGCGAGGATTACGCCCATCCGACGGTGGCCCTTGATTTCTGGCTTGCCAAAGATGCGCATCTGCACGCCGCCCTCGGCCAACACTTGTTCGAGGTTGTCCATCTCAATCTTGTCGGTGTCGCCTTCCACCACCACAGCCATCGATGCCGACGGGCCGTAGAAGCGGATTTCCGGCACGGGCAGGCCGAGCAGTGCGCGAGCGTGCAAGGCAAACTCGCTCATGTCCTGCGAAATCATGGTCACCATGCCGGTGTCGTGCGGACGCGGTGATACTTCGCTGAAAATCACCTCGTTACCCTTTACAAACAGCTCCACGCCGAAGATACCGTAGCCGCCCAAGGCGTCGGTGATACGCTTGGCGATGTCTTGCGCTTGTGCCAAAGCATCGGCGGTCATCGGTTGCGGCTGCCACGACTGGCGATAGTCGCCGTTGACCTGAATGTGGCCGATGGGCTGGCAGTAGGTGGTACCGGAGCACGAGCGCACCGTCAGCAGTGTGATTTCGTAGTCGAACTTCACGAAGCCTTCCACAATCACGCGACCGGCGCCGGCGCGTCCGCCTTCCATGGCTTCGTGCCACGCGGCATCGATTTGGTCAGCGGTTTTAATGGTGCTCTGACCATGACCCGACGAGCTCATCACCGGCTTAACCACGCACGGCAAACCGATTTCCTCGATGGCCGCGCGGAACTCCTCGTAAGTGTCGGCAAAGCGGTAAGGCGAAGTGGGCAGGCCCAACTCTTCGGCTGCCAAACGGCGGATACCTTCGCGGTTCATAGTGAGGTAAGCAGCTCGCGCTGTGGGAGTTACGTGGTAACCCTCCTGTTCCAACTTCACCAACTCGGGTGTGGCGATAGCTTCCACCTCGGGGATGATGTGGTCGGGCTTCTCCTGCTCGATTACGTGGCGCAGAGCACCGCCGTCGAGCATGCTGAACACGTGGCTGCGGTGTGCCACCTGCATCGCCGGCGCATTCTCATACTTATCGCATGCCACCACTTCCACACCATAGCGTTGAAGTTCGATGGCCACTTC
>JBJEKG010000330.1:0-28941 GCA_051878535.1 Muribaculaceae bacterium | reverse complement strand
CTGTCGTTCGCTTTATGCAAGGGGTAGGCTCTTTTCTACACCGGAGGGGGCTAGAGGTCCCAGATTAGGTAGAGGGAGCCCCAGGTGAAGCCGGCGCCGAAGGCGGTCAAAAGCAGGCGGTCGCCTTTTTTGAGTTGGTGTTTGTATTCGTCGATGCAGAGGGGGATTGATGCGGCGGAGGTGTTGCCGTAGTGTTGGATGTTGACGAGGACTTTTTCGGGGGGGAATTTTGCTCGTGAGGAAACTGCTTCGATGATTCGGAGGTTGGCTTGGTGTGGGATGAGGTAGTCGACGTCGTCGGCGGTGAGGTTGTTGCGCTGCATGATGTCGAGGGTGGCGGTGTACATGTCGGTGACGGCGTTTTTGTAGACGTTGCGGCCGTCTTGGAAGAGGAAGTTTTTGCCTTCGTCGACGGTTTGGTGGGTGGTGGGGAGGACGGAGCCGCCGGCTTCCATCAGCAGGTGGTCGCGGCCGCGGCCATCGACGTGGAATATTCCGTCGATGACGCCTACGCCGGGTTGGTCGGTGGGTTCAACTAACACTGCGGCGGCGCCGTCGCCGAAGAGGGGGCATGTGGCGCGGTCTTGGTAGTTGACCATGGATGACATTTTTTCGGTGCAGACTACTAATATTTTTTTGTAGATGCCGGCGGAGATGTAAGCGCGGGCGTCTTGGAGAGCGACGATGAAGCCGGCGCAAGCGGCTTGGATGTCGTAGCCGTAGGCGTTGGGGATGTTGGCGCCGTGGATCATGACTGAAGCGGTTGATGGGAACCGGTAGTCGGGGTTTGAGGTGGCGCAGATCAGCAGGTCGATTTCGTCGGGGTTGACGTTGTATTGTTGGAAGAGGGATTGGATGGCTTTGATGCCCATGTATGATGAGCCGGCGCCATCTTTGTGAAGGATACGGCGCTCTTTGATACCGACGCGTGTGGTGATCCATTCGTCGTTTGTATCAACCATTTTGGAGAGCATCTCGTTGTCGAGGATGTCGTCGGGCACGTATGATGCAATAGCAGAAATGCGGGCACTGAGCATAGGTATGGGGATGCGTTAATGTTTTGGTTAGAAAGGGGAAAGCGGGTATTTGGGGTATGGGAGGTTGGAGGGTGGGCCATACGAGTAATGGGTATGAAAATCACTCCTCGGCCGTGTTTACCTTTGCGGCGCGCCGGGCGTCGCGTGGGGTTGACAGGGCTGAGGGAGAGTTTTTCATACCGCTTGGTGGTACGGTGCGGGATTGATTATAGCACGGTGTTTGTTTCGATGGCTATTTTGCCGCGGTAGTAACCACATTTGCACACGGTGTGGCAGAGATGCCATTCGCCGCAGTTGGGGCAGATGGAGATTGCGGGTGCCACAGCTTTGTCGTGAGTACGACGTTTAGCGGTGCGGGTTTTCGATTGTTTACGTTTAGGATGTGCCATTTTTGCTTATCTTTTTTGTTGTTATTTCTATATTAATAATGAGTGAGCTGGGTGGCTCAGTCGTTGGATTCGTCGAAGGGGATTTCGCGGAGGGCTTCCCAACGTGGGTCGACTGTGTCGATGTCGTCGTTGGGAGAGGCATCGGGGTCGTCGGCTTGGTGTTGGCGCAGGATGGCGCTCATGGCTCGGTTGCATTTGCCCATTGGGTGGACGTGCTTGAGGGGGATGGCGAGGACGACGGTGTCGAATATCATGTAGCTGACGTTGAGGGAGTTGTCGCTGTGTGGGATGATGAGGAGCTGGTCGGAATCGTCGTTGTAGTCGTCGCCGTATTGGACTGTAATATCGTATGAGGTGTTGACGTCGATGGGGAGGTCGTCGAGGCAACGGTCGCAGGGGACGGTGATTTGGCCGGAGAATTGGAAGTGGAGGGCGTAGATGTCGTTGCGGTATACCACTTTAAGCGCCACGTCGATATCGGCGTTGCGGGCATCGCTAAATTCCATGTTTTCGAAGAATTGCTTGTCGAGGTGGAAGTCGAAAGCGTGTTCTCCCGGGGTGAGGGATTTTAGCGGGATATTATAAGCGGTAAATTTACCCATAGATATTGGAACGTTGTGAAAAACTTTGCAAAGTTACGGAATTCTAAGTAAATAACCAAAGAATTTGCAATAAAAATGCAAATTTTTGGTTATTGGTTACCGGTTATTGGTTATTGAAGAGGGAGGGAGGTCTTCGCTGGCGAGGCTGCAAGGGGGGGAGAGAGGTTAGACTTCGCTGAAGCTCAGAGCCGTGACAAAAAAGCGGGCGGGGCGTGGCGCAGGCAAGCCCGAAGCCCCACCCCAGCCCTCCCCTAAAGGGGAGGGAGAGAGGGCAGGCGGGGTCGTTGGTGAATAAGCCTAATTGGGCTAATAGGGCTAATAGGGATTATTGGGATTATTGGGGAGGGTGAGTTTGGTGGCGGTGGGGCCTTGGCGGCGGATGTAGATGCCGGCGGGGGCGGTGGTGGGGTCGATTTCTTGGCCTTGGAGGTTGTAGTAGCGGGCCTCGGGGGCTTGGTCAACGGCTACGGGGAGCAGGGAGGTTTGGTTGTCGGGGGAGGTGGGGAAGATTGGGAGGGAGGGGAACCAGTAGTTGGAAATCATGGGGTAGTCGGTGATGTAGGCGCCGTCGGGGTCGTAGCGGCGGAGGATGTAGGTGGGGTCGGTGACTTGGTGGAGGAGTGAGGCGTAGATTTCGTCGGTATCGGGGTGGATGCGCATGGAGCAGCCGTACACTTGCCAGTTTTCGCCTTCGGCATCAAGGTCGACGATGCATTCGGCGGTGCGTGAGTCGACGTCGAATTTGTAGATGTAGGAAGCGCCGAACCAGGAGTCGCCGCCGCACCAGTACAGGGAGTTGGTTTGGTAAGAAGCGCAGAAGGTGTCGGGAGTCCAAGCGTACCAGCTGTTGTTGGGCGGGAATATGCCTTCTTGGTCGAGGCTAACCACCTCGGTGGCAAGTGTTTGCGGGTCGACGCGCATGAGGTAAGGGAGGGTGAGGCCGGTGCCGTCGGTGCCGTAAGCCACGCTGACCCAGAGCGAGCCGTCGAGGGCTTTGACCACGGAGCCGATGCCGGCGTCGGGGTCGACTTCGGTGAGGGAGATGGTTGAGATGAGTTGGTCGGTGGCGGCGTCAATCACTAATAGGCCAAGCTGTTGATGTGCGGCGAAGACTTTGCCGGCGGCGATGACCATGGAGCCGCATTGGCCTTCGTAGAGGGAGCCGGTGGCGGAGGTGGTGCCGGTGCCTTCAATCATACCGGTGACTTCGTTGGTGACAAGGTCGAGCACCCAGATGCCGTTGGAGGTGGAGATGTAGCCTTTCTGTGCGGTGACGCCGAGGAAGCCGCGGCCGTCGCAAGTGGCGCCGGAGGGGTCGATGAGTTGGCTTTGATGGAGCACGCGCATAGTTGTGGCATCGGCCACGGTGATGCGGCCGCCGGCGATGGTGGCGCCGGGGTCCTTGTCTTGCTTGGCGATGAGATACATACGGCCTTCGAAGATTGCGCCATGCTGGGCGGTGCAGCCGATTTCGATGCCGGGATTCTCGGCCTGAATCACGCGGTAATGCCAGTATTCGCCGTCGGGGTCGTCGGGCAGAAGATAGTTGAGGGTGGAGTTTTGGTGGCCGTACCAGTCCTCATTGAGTATGAATACACCTTGCGAATAGTCCACATCGCCGGCCAAAGCCTTCGGGGTGAAGGCTTCGGCGGCGAGGGCTATTGACAAAGTAAGGAAAAGATGCTTTGTCATTGAATTATTGATTAGATGTTGATTTTGATGGTGCGGGAGCCGTTGGCGGTAGCAACTACGTAAGCGCCGGGAGCGAGGGTGAGCACCACGGAGGCGTTGTCGCCTTGGGCGGTGAATGCGCCGACGGTTTGACCGGCGAGGTTGAAGATTACGAAGTCGGTGCCGTCCATGCCGCAGATGTGCAGGCGGCCGTTGGCATAGCTGATGGTGCCTTGGGCTACGGCGTCGGCGATGCCGCTGTCGTTAACCACCAAAACTGGGATGTTGACCGATGCGGTGCGGCCGTTGCTTTCGGCGTAGATGGTAATGGCCGACGAGCCTTCCACGTTCTTGTGGGTGAGGGTAATGACCTTGCCATCGATGGCGATGTCGACCAAGTCGGAGAGCGCAGTGGCGGGTTCGCCTTCTTCGAGAGTTTGGACGTCGTTGTCATCTTCCACGGAGATGTTGATGCAAGCATCGATGCCGTCGGGGTCGGACACTAACTCGGAGAGGTCGAGCACGGCAGGTATGTCGTCCTTGATTACCACGTTCAAACGCGTGGGCATTTCGCCGAATTGGGGCGCATACTTATCGGGGAAGATAGGCATAGCGGGGAACCAGTAGTAGTCTTTGAGCTGAGTGGTCGATACGATTTGAGCAGTGGCGGGATCCACGGTGTGGAGCCAGGTGTAGCGGTAAGCCGAGGAGTAGCCGTGGGTGGTGGCGATGAGCAGGCGGTTGGAGCGTTCGTCGAAGCCGGCGGTGGCGTAAGGACGTTGCATAGTTTTTTCATCGCAGCCTTGGAGGTCGGTGGGGAAGTCGAAGATGAGCGAGGTGTTGGCCACGCCGTCGGTAACGTCGCCGATGGTCCAGCTGTAGTACTTATTGTCGCCGCTCCAGCCCTTGCGGTCGAATTCGGCGCCGAAAATCAGCATGGGCGATTTCTTGAGGGCGAAGAAGTTGGACGAGCGCCAAGTGCTCCACTGAGCTTCCATGTATTGGCCGTCGGGCAGAGCCACGGTTTCGGCTACTTCCAGAGTGGCGGGGTCGATGCGGTAGAGGTAACCGCGGTCGGAGTTGTCGGTGCCGCAGAGCCATACTTGGCCGTTGCAGTCCACTGCGATGCCTTGGGGATTGTTGACCACATCGGTGCCGAGAGTGGTGACGTATTCATCGGTGTCGGAGTCGATGATGAGCACGCCGGTGTCTTGGCGCATGGCGAATACATAGTGGCCGGCAGCCACCATATTGCCGATTTGGTTGGAGTAAAGAGAGCTGGAAGCGATGCCTTCGATGAAGTCGCCGAGGGAGTAGTCGCTCAGATAGAGCGGACGGATGCCCTGAGTGGTGCCTAAGTAGATTTTGCCGTTGGCACCGACGCAAGCGCGGCCGTCGCCGCCGATTTCGTCGAAAGCAGCCAGCTGTTGGAGGGTGTTGGCGTCAGCAATCACGCAGCGCGGACCTTGCTTCGACATAACCACGAGGCGGTCGGCATAGATGGTGCCGAATTGCGAGGTCACGCCGAAGGTGTTGTCGGCGTTCTGCGCTTGGAAAGCGCGGTAGATGATTTTGCCGTCGGCGGTGAGATAGTTGATGGAGCCGTTGGCATGGCCGAACCAGTCCTCGTTGAGCCAGAACGTGCCATCGGTGTAGCGGTCGGTGGTCGGAGTGCGGTCGGGCGCAATCACGTTGACGGTGTAAGTGCGTTCGAAGCCATCGGCAGCGGTGAAGGTAACGGTGGTGGTGCCGTATGCTTGTGCAATCAATTCATAGAATTTGCGGGAAGGATTGTAGGCATATACCGAGTACTTGGAAGCGATGGATTCGTCGGCGATTGTCACGGTGAAGGAGGTGTTGGTGGCATCAGCGGGCAGCACGGTGGGCGTCAGAGCCAGGATGTCGTGCAAGTAGATGTTGATTACGCCCGAGCCATCGCCAAGGACGATGTCGGTAACGGGCACAGTGACAGGTACTTCCGTTTCAGCGCTTTCCACACCGGAAGCGGCTATGGCCACTTGGAGAGTGGTGGCTTCCGGGCGAGCGATGTCGGCGGAGAAGGAACCGTCGGCGGCGATGGTTACTTCGGTGGTGGTGTACTCATCATCGACCGAAGCGCGGTATTTGAGCGTGGCGGTGGTGCCGAACAGCGTGGCTTGGTCGCAACCGGCGGCGAAGGCTTCGGGGAGAGCGTCGCGCAAAGCGGCTGCGCGAGCGGGCGCTTCGGCGGGAGTCTCCTCGGCGGCCAGAGCGTAGTGGCCCTTGACGCTACCGGTAATGGTGACGGTTTGGTCGGCTGCAACGGCGGCGGGTGTGAGCATTTCAACAGAGGTGAGGTCCGGAACTACGATTTCGGACTTCTTCCAGTAAGAGTTGAAGTTGGTGTAGGCATCGACGCAACCGGTGGGGACTACGATTTTGGCGTAGACGTTGGAGGCGATGCGCCAGGTGTTGGTGCTGCTCTTCACCGGGGTGGGGTTACACATGTATACTACGATGTCGGTGCAACCGTACACTACGTCGGTCACGGCCATTGAGGTGACCGAAGCGGGTACTACCAACTCCTTGAGGCCGGAGCCTTGGAAGCAGTAACCGCCGATGGTGGTGAGGCCGGCGGGCAGGTCAATGGCGGTGAGGCCGGAGCAGTTCTTGAACACGTAAGTGCCTAAGGATGTGAGCGATGCGGGCAGGTCAATGGATTCCAAAGCAGAGCAATCGGAGAAAGCGTAGTTGCCGATTGACTTGAGGGTCGAAGGCAAGGTGACCGATTTCAGCGCGGTGCAGTTTTGGAAGTCGTAGTTGCCGATGGATGTGATGCCTTCGGGGATAACGACCGATTCGATGAGCTTGCAGCCGGCGAAAGCGTAAGTGCCAAGGGATGTAACGGTGGCGGGAATGTTGGCTTCGGGCAGGGAGGTGCAGTTGTAGAAGGCGTAATTACCGATGGCGGTGATTTGGCCGTTGTAAGTGACGCTTGTGAGAGACGAGCAGCCGTAGAAGAGCGAGTTGGGCACCTTGGTGATACTTTCGGGCAGGGTCATCTCGGTGAGAGCGGTGCAATTCTTGAATGCCTCGCTGTCGATGGAGGTGATGGTGGCCGGAAGGCTGATATTCAGCTTCTTACAACCGCTGAAGGCAGCCATACCGATGGCGGTGACAGATTCGGGCAGGGCTACGGATTCCAAGGCGCTGCAATTGCGGAAGAAGTAGTTGGGGAGCTTGGCCATGCCTTGAGGCAGGCGCACCGAGGTGAGAGCGGCGCAGTTGTCGAAGACATAGTCGCCCAAGGTGGTGACTTGGTCGCCGAACGACATTGACTGCAAGGCGGTGCAATAGGAGAAGCAGTAGTTAGGGATGGAGGTAACGCCCTCAGGCAGAGTGATTTCGGTGAGCGCTTGGCAGTAGAAGAAGCAGCGTTCGCCCAATTCGGTGAGAGCGGAGGGCAGGGTGAGCGAGGCGAGCTTCTTGCAGTAGGCGAAGGCATACTTGTCGATGCGCTGCACGGTGGCGGGCAGGGTGATGGCAGTGATAGCGGAGCAGTCGTCGAAGGTGTATTGCTCGATGGCGGTGACGGGTGCTTCGATGGTGATGGAAGTGACGTTCACGGCGTAGTAGAATGCGTATTCATCGATGGCGGTCACGGCCAGGGCTTTGCCTTGGAAGGAGACGGAAGCGGGGATGACAAGGTCGCCGGAGTAGGCGGCGTTGGCAGCCTTGATGGTGGAGGTGGTAGCAGCACCTTCCACGCGGCAGTGCGTGGCCATAACGGATGCTTCATCGAGCACTTGGTAGGTAACGCCTTGATACATAAACACATCACCCACGTTCACGGGAATGTACTTTTCGGCCACGTTGACGAAGTTGCCCCAGCCGGTGGCGGCAGCATAGTCGGCTGTGTATCCGTATGGCACGGTGAGGGTGGCATTTTGGTAAGCCGCGGTGCTGAACACGTTCTCGGCGATTTCCAATGGGTAGATGGTGTTGACGGTGACGGCGGTGAGAGCGTTGCAGTCGGCGAATGCTTCATCGCCGATGGACTTGATTGCCGCGGGCAGGTCGATGGCGGTGATGGCCGTGCCGGCGTAAGTGCGGGCGGCAATCGAGGTGGGGTTGGCCGGGAGGAGGAAGGTGGTAAGGGCGGAGCAGCCGTCGAAGGCGCCGCTATCGATGGTCTTGATAGCGTTGACGCCGTCTACGCTCACTGTGGTCAGGGTTGTGGAGCCGGCGAAGGCGTTGGCGCCGATGGAGGTGACGGTGGCGGGGAGCACCACAGAGGTGGCGGCGGAGTTTTGGAAGGCTTCCTTGGCCACGGCAACCACGGTGTAGGTGATGTCGCCGTCGACGAATGTGGCGGGCACGGTGATGTCGCCGGAGTAGATGCCGGTGGTGGCGGTGGGAGCGGCTAACACTACGGTCTTCTTGCTGTAGTCCTTGAGGGTATAGTGGAGGCCGTTGACTTCAAAGTCGGTCTTGGCACCTTCGGGGATGAGCGCCGGAGCGGGAGCAAACTTCTTCCAACTCGAAGCGTACATGTTGAGGGCGAAGTTCCAGCCGTCCCAGCAGCCGTCGGTGAGGACGCGGCCGGAAGCGCCCCAGCTTGAGTAAGAGAACTGTGCTTCTTGCGAGCTCTTGACCCAGTAGCTCCAATAGCTGAGATACCAGCCGGCGCCCCAGAAGTCGTCTTCGTCGAGGGAGAACCAGTCGTCGTAGTCATAGTCGATGGAGCCGCCGCTCACGGGGTCGTAGCCGCGAGGGTGCTTGAACCAGCCGGTGTCGTTGGAGTAGACATCGGTGCCGTCGCTGATGGAGATTTCGCCATCGTTGTCGGCATCCCAACCGATGCCGCAGATGGTGTAGCCACCTAAGGGGTCGGTGGGTGAGGATACGTTGGTGTACTGCATCAGGGAGTAGAGGCGGGGGTTGGCCTCGGTGACGGCGCGCATCATGTCGGCGCCGGTGGCTTGGCCGTCCCAGCGGTAGCCGAACACCAAGGCGGTGGTTTCGCCGTCGGCGTTCCATTGGATGACGAGGGCTGCACGGTTTTCGCCTTCGCCGGTCCAGCTTTCAATCATATCGAATGTGAAATCACCGTCGCCGGGCATGTCGGCGGGATCCGTATAATCGAACTTTGTGCTGATGTTTGGGGTGTAGGATACCCCTTGGACCTTTCTTGGCACGTTCACCGTGGCCGAAGCCGAGGTGACAATGAGTGCTGTCAAAAGGCCCGTCAGAAATTTTTTCACGGGCATAATTAGTTAATAATTAATTTGTTAGCATCGTCGGGCCGTAGGATCCGATTGGCCGGGACGATTTTGGAGGGATTTATTTAGAATTTATTGTTAATCATTGGATATGAAGGTCGGCAGCGCGGGTGATTTCGGTGGAAGTTTCGCCAATCCAGCCGCAGTATTGGTTGACGCCGGTGTAAACGCGGACGAAGTCGATGCCGGGGAGAGCGACGGGCCGGCCGGCGGCATCCACGGCCCAGGCGATGTCGAAAGAACAGAGGTCGGCTTCGTCGTTGGGATGATTGTCGGCGTAGCCGTAAGGGTATGCGGCAAGGAAGAAGTTGGTGCCGCGGCCGTTGGAGCGGTCGGTGGCATTGGGCGGCAGGCATGTGCCGGAGAAGGTCAACGTGCTGCTGTCGAGCCACTTGGGGAAGTAGTCTTGGTCGTGGAACTTATTTTTGGCCACGTAGCCTGATTGGCCTTCGGAATCGGTCCAGGCTATGTAGTAGAGGTCGGTAAGGGCGCCGGTGCGATCCTTGACGATTTCGCGATTAGGGTCGGGTTGGTGATAGGTGATGACATAGTTGTGGATGGTGAGCGGATTGAGGTACTCGCTGCCGGCGAGCTCGTACCAGGTGTCGTCGGGGAGGCCGTTGCAGTTGGTATCGAGGCTGACCATGACGATGCCGGGTTCGGCGGAGCCGCCCTTGGTGTCGGAATCGGTGTTGCCGAGCTCGTAGAAGGAGTTGCCCCAGATGCGGAAGTCCTTTTGGCCGGGGATGTTCATCACCGTGTGGTCGAAGCCGAAGGTAATGTAGCCGCCGAAGCCGCCGAGGCTCACCAACACGTCGTTGGTGCCGGAGATGCTCTCTTGGGCCTTGCGCACCATGTCGGCGTAGGTGTCGCCCTCGGTGTACTCGGGCATGGTGTTGATAAACTGGCCCGGGGCGGGGCAGTACTCATACACCTTGGCGATGTATGGGCTGAATTCCACTTCCTCGTGGACCACTCGCACGGTGAAATCGAATTGCATGGGGTTTTCGGGGTCGATGATTTCGAAGGAGAGTTGGTAGGTGCCTTCGTCGGCGGCCATGAAGATGTAATTGCGGTCGGTCGACACTTGTTGGCCGTCGACACGCCAGCAGTAGCTCTCGCCGGTAAGGGCGGGGTGGAGCGGCAGCTTGGTCATGCGCTCGATGATGTAAGAATCGTCGATGCCGAGGTTCACCACGGGGATTTCCTCGGAGCAGGAGGCTGCAGTGGCGACTAATATGCTGAGTAATATATAATTACGTGTTTTCATTGTGTGAGGAAGGTTATGTGTGCGGGAATATCGCCGGTGCGGACGCTCCATTTGCGGCGGCCGTCGGGGGTGAAGCAGTAGAGCGTGCCGCTGCTGACGTAATTTTTAGCGTCGGTGACGAAAATTTCGCCGGTGATGGGGTGTACGGCGATGCCGTAGGGGATGGTGATGTCTTTATCAGTGCCATCGGTAATGAAGTTGTCCGACACCACTTGGTGGGTGCGGATGTCGATGATGCCGTATGAGATGGTGTTCTTCTGGGTGTAGTTGCTCCAGTCGGTGGCGAAGTAGTAGAGCGAATCACCGTGGATGGCCATGTCGGAGACGGCCACGTCGATGGTGTCGGTGACTTCCATTTGGTTGTGGCCTTTGCGCTTTTGGAGCACGAACAGACGGGAGGGGTGGGAGTTGTAGTCGCCGCGGGAGGTGACCCAGAGCTGCTTATACTTGTCTTGGCGCACGCGGTGGAGGTTGATGTCGACGGGGATTTGCTCCACTTGCTTGAAGTCAATCATTTGGATTACGGAGACGGTGTTGTCGTAGTTGGGGGCGCGGTAGCCTCCGCTGTTGGCCACGTACATGTAGTCGTCGATGACTTCCATCTCCTCGGGCTGATAGCCCACGGTGACTTTGCGGGTGATGGCGAGGGATGTGGTGTCGACTTCGAACACGGCGCCGCGGGGTGCATCGGGGTCGATGAGCACCGGGCCCACGTAGGCGCTGACGTAGGCTTTGCCGCGGTGAAAGCGCACGTAGCGGCAGTTGGGGATATCCACTTGACCGAGGCGAATGCCCGAGTGGGCGTCGAGCACCTCCACCTTGTGGGAGCAGTTCACCACCACGTAGAGCTTGGAGCCGTAGATGGCTATATCGTTGCCTACATCGCCCAACTCCTTGATAACCGAGGGATTACGTTCGGAGTAGAAGTTGCGGGCATAGAGGCCGGTATAATAGTCGTAGAAATCGAGGGTGCATTTGTTGGAGCCCATGTTGCCTTCGTTGAGCAGGTAGAATCCGCGCACCGGCGAGGTGAGGTCTTCATCGCCCACGATGTCAAACTCCGTGGGCACCACGAGTTCGTCCTCGCGACAACTCGTGATGGCCAATAGGAGCGGCAGAAAATATATTAGAAAAATTGTTCGTTTCATATTTCGATACGCAGGGTGATGCGGAAATTACGTTTTGGCATGGGGTAGTTGAGAATCACGTCGTAGTCCTGGCTCAGAAGGTTGTTGACTTCGAGCAGGGCGCGGAGGTTGGCGGCGCCAACGGCGAAGTCGCGCGAGATGCTCACGTCGGAGGTGTACCAGGGCTGGGTGTAGTTATAGCGGATGTTCTCTTGCTGATTGTAGCGGCTGCCGACGTAAATGAAGCTGTAGTTGAGGCCCCATTGACGCCATTGCACATTGGCCACGGCCGAGCCGCTGTGGTGGGGGATGTAGGGGATTTGGTCGCGGTAGTAGTTGTCGGCGGGGTTGGTGATGTCGATGGCGCGTTGGTAGGTGTACTGGCCGCGGAGGGTGACGTAGAGCTCGCGAGCGGGGTTGAGGGTGGCGGCGGCGGAGACGTCTACGCCGCGGATGTCGACCTTGCCAAGATTGAGCATGGTCCAGCGGAATTGTTGGCCTTTGGGATAGGCTACAATCTTGTTAGTGACGCGGTTATAGTACACGTCGGCGTTGATGTTGAGGGCGGAGAGCAGGCCATCGAAGCGGCGGTCGTAGACCACGCCGAGGTTGTATTGGGTGGCGATTTCCGGCTCGAGGCGCGAGTTGCCCATGTCGGCGTAGTAGAGGTCGTTGAAGGTGGGCATGCGGAATGAGCGCTTGTAGAATAGGCGCACGGAGAGCTCGCGGGCGCAGCTCAGGGGCACGAAGCTCATGGTCACCGCCGGGGTGAAGTTGTGGCGGTTGCCGGGCGATTCTTTGCCCTCGAGTTCATCGTGGATGAAGGTGGCCAACACGCTGCCTTGCACCTTGAAGCGCGGGCGGCTGTAGGCGGTGGCCAACGAGAGCATGTTGGTGAAGCGCGTGGGGCGCGAGAAGTCGTACATATCTGCCTGTAAATCATTCCATTGGAAGTCGTATGACAGGGCCACGTGCCATTGGCGGGTGATTTTGTACTCGTTGGCGGTGGAGAGGTAGATTTCGCGCTGTCGGTATAGGTTGTCGATTTTCACCTGCTTGTCGTCGTTGTTGACGTAGTGGGTGCGGTAGAAGGCGTACTTTATATTATTTAATGTGGTAAATCGGCCGAAGCTTTGCGAGTAGTTGGCTTGGGCAAAGGAGTTGGTGTCCCAGATTCGCTCGCCGCGACGCCAGACATTGTTGACGATAGCGCCGGGGACGCCGCGCTCGCTGTTGTAGTTGTAGGCTTTGAAGTGCCACTCGCCGCCGTGGAGGGTGCCGTTGAGGCCGAATTCCAATCGGGTGGCGTTGATGTCGCCGTTTTGGCGCGTGGCGGTGGTGTCGTAGGCCAATTCGCCGGCAGGGTTGACGCGGCGGTAGCGGAATTTGTATTTGCCCGAGGAGTTGAGCCATTCAGCACTGAGTGAGGCGTTTACGCTTTCGCTCAGGCGGAGTTCGACCAGAGCGGAGGGGTTGATGAGGTCGAACGAACCGGTGCGCACGGTGCCGCGAGCGTGGTAGGTTTCGCCCGGGGCGAAACGCGGGGTGCGGGTGCGAAGGTAGATGCTGCCGGCGCTGCCGAAGTCCTTGGCGGGCTGGAGGATTTGGCTCTTTTGGCCGTTGTAGAGCGAGATTTCTTCGATATTGTCGAGGGAGAACTGGCCGAGGTCGATTTGGCCATTCTGGGCGTTGCCAAGCTCGATGCCGTCGTAGACCACTCCGGTGTGGTTGGTGCCCATTGAACGGATGTTGACGGTTTTGATGCCGCCGACGCCGCCGTAGTCCTTGACTTGGACGCCGGAGAAGTATCGGAGGGCGTCGGCCACGGAGTTGCTGTTGAGGCGTTGCAGCTGCTCGCCGCTTAGGCGCTGCGGGGCGATGATTTCGGGCGGGCGGCGGTAGGCCGTCACGGAAATTTCGCGCAGCTGGAGGGTGTCCTCGAGCGACTGCGCCCCGGCGGTGAGGGTAGCTAAGCAGAGCAGGGTCAATATGTAAAGTTGTCTACGCATAATCTATTCATTTTCAAACATATATAAAAAAGCCCGAGGGCGAAGTCAACGCCGTCGGGGAGTGCTATGAATAGATATGGAGGGGTGCGGTGGCTACCCTGAATCTCCTGTACCTTGTGCCCATAGTCCCGTAGGCGTGCAGTGCGAAAAATGGCAGGTCTTCTGACTTGTTCCGGCCTATCCGCACCTTCCCGACTCGCGAGCGAGACAGTGGTTTTAGCGGTGGCACTTGCTTGCGCTGATGGCAAGCGGACTTACAGCAGCGGGTACTGTTGAGGCATTTCACCTCATTCCCTTTTGATGCTCAATGCCCGAAGGCGGGCGAGCAACCATTTTCGCCGCAAAGTTAAGCATAATTTTTCATCCTGCAAAATTTTCCGCAAAAAAAATTTGCAAAGCTTTCGAAAGAGTGTGGGCGAGCAAGAGCTCGGAGCGGGAGCAAAAAGGCTGCGCGGCGGGGCTTCTCGGCTATGCCGAGAGCGACGCTAAAGCGTCGAAGCCGGAGACAAAAAGAAGGGCGGTGGAGGCCTATGTGGGTGGTTTTTGGGGGTATTAAGAATTATTAACAAATTTTTAGTGTGATTTTTATTGTTAGTTCAAAAATCTTCTGTAACTTTGGGGTGTGAAATTGTAGTTGCTCTGTAACTACCGCAATTATCTGAATATTACCATGAATTAATAATTTGTTACACAATACTAATACCTTGACCTTATGAAGAAATCTTTACTTCTTACCGCAATGGCTGCCATGACTCTCTCGGCTGCCGCTCAAGGCGTTGACCCGGTGCAATATACCGCAGGCAACGGCTACCAACTCGAAAACATCTGGCTGATGAGCCGCGGCGACGGCTCCAACGGTGTGGCTACCGCCGACTTCGACGCGCTCCCCTTCGACAACATGGGCAAAGCTACCTACGCTACCCTGTTGGGCGACTACGTCTACATCACCTGCAGCCAATCCTACGTGGAAATGATTAACGAAGAAACCGGCGAACCGTTCATGGGCCTCGACGCTTACGCTCACTTGGTAGTGCTCGAAGCTGCCACCGGCAACTACGTTAAAACCATCGACCTCACCCTCAATGGCGAACGCTACTACGGCCTCATCGCCGCTAACTGCATCGGCCACGACGACTTCGGCCACCTCTACATCTCCAACTACGTTCAACCCACCTACGACGACGAAACCGGCGCTGCTCGCCCCGTGAACTTCTACACCGTTAACACCGAAACCGGCGAAATGACTCTCCAAGGCGCTTGCGTTCTGGACGAAATCGACGGCCCGGGCCACGGTGCTCGCGTGGACTTCACCGACGTAATCGGTGACCTCACCGGCGAACAAGCTCGCTGCGTGGTAATGGCTTGCCCCAACGAAATCGCTGCCGTATACATCTGGCACCGCGAACAAGGCGAAACCGAATGGGTTCCCGGCAACCACGAAGACTACGCTTGCGTAGAAATCGCTGAAACCGACCCCGCCGAACAAGCCGCTTGGAACTACTCCCCCATCGTGCGCATGGTTCGCGACGAAGAATTCAACGGTGACTTCTTCTACATCGACGGCCACTCTTCCCGTCCCGCTCTCTATGACGAAACCGGCGAAATGATTGAAAAACTCATGGTACACGGTGCCGGCGAAACCGCCGACGAAGGTTGGGCTGACTTTATCCCCGAACAACAGCCCAATGGCGCCCTCCAATTCGGCCTCGGCGCTGACCAATTCTTCGCTTATCCCCTCCACTTCGGTGACGACAAACAAGTAGGTGGTCACATCGCCATCGTGAAACTCGACGAAAACGAATCCTTCGAAAACGCCACCCCCATGTGGATTATGCCCCAAGACGGCCTCGGCATCAAGAAAGGTGAAGGCCGCTTCGCTCACGCCATCGACGTAAGCCCCGTTTACTACGACGAAAACGGTAAAGCCGCTCTCAACATCTTCATCTACAAGGACTGCAACGGTTGCGGCCTCTATCGCCTCGCCGAAGAAGGCTTCCAAGCCGGCGCCATCGACATCGAAGCCGACGTGAACGCCGACGCTCCCGTAGAATACTGCAACCTCAACGGCCAAGCAGTAGATGCCTCCAACCTCACCCCCGGCTTCTACATCCGTCGCCAAGGCACCACCGCCACCAAGGTTATCCGCTAATCCCCTACCCCATCCACATACAGCGGCCCGCCCCAAAGGCGGGCCGCTTTGCGTATGTGCCGAGCGGTTGCAGCACAGCGCCTGACCCTTATTTTGCTAAAATGTGGGTTGATAGAGGTGTTTTAAAAAATATAGGGGTTAATGTCTACTGCCGGAGCAGGAAGTCGTAGATGTTGGTGAACAGGATGCCATCATTGTTGTGGGTAGGGATGGTGTGGCCGCCGGTCACCACTATCTTTTGGAACTCATCGCTGATTCGTCTCAGCGAGTTGGTTTCTTGGATTACTTTCTCCGACGTAGGCAGAGCAAAGGCCGACTGGATATAGAGTCGCTTGTCACCCTTATTGCACACAAAATCAACCTCATAGCGAGTGCGAATGCTCTTGCCGGCATCATCTTTGCCGTTCACTACCACTACACCCACATCAACAGTGTAGCCACGCATTCGCATTTCATTGTATATCACATTTTCCATCTGATGCGAGCTTTCAATCTGTCGGAAATTCAGCAAGGCATTGCGTAAGCCCAAGTCGTTGAAGTAGTACTTCACCGGCGCACCGATATACTTCTTTCCCTTGATATCATACCGCTCGGCGAGCGATATGATGAAGGCATCAACGAAGTAATCGATGTAAGTTTTAATGGTGGCAGAGCTTATGCTCACATTTTTCACACTTTTGAAAGTATCTGAGAGCTTCTTGTGGTTGGTTAATCCGCCAATGTTGGAGGCCAGCAACGCGAGCAGTTCTTCCAACTCCGCGGTGTTGCGCACGCTATTGCGCTGTAGAATGTCGATAATGTACGTTTCACTCAGCAAACCCTTGAGCACTTGCATTTTATACTCGGCAGTGGGCTGCAACACCACCGGCGGCAGACCGCCATACTTCATATACTCCTCAAATGCAGCTTCTTTACTGCCATTATACACCGAGAAGAACTCTGCAAACGACAGTGGAGCTATATGTATCTGAAAACCACGGCCGCGGAATTCGGTCACCACGTCTTTCGACAGGAAGCGAGCATTGCTGCCGGTGACGTATACATCAACGTTAGAGAGGTGCAACAATCCATTGAGCACATCCACAAAGTTATCAAGCATCTGCACTTCATCTAAAAGAATGAAGTGCATGCGGCCATCGCGTAGCTTCGCTTTCACGTAGGAGTAAAACACCTCGGCATCGCGATATTTTCGATTGGCGAAATCGTCGAACTGCATCTCGATGATGTGGTCGGTGTCGATTCCTTCGCGAAGCAGTTGCTGCTTAAAGAGTTCAAACAAAAGGAACGACTTGCCGCATCGCCGGATGCCGGTAATAATCTTAATCAGACCATTACCTCGGCTTGCAACCAATTGGTTTAAGTATTTGTCGCGCTGGATAATCATAGTAATTTTGCTTAAGTAAAAGAGGTTCGAGTTCACTGCAAAGATACGAATTATTTTTGATTCTACAAAAAATCAGTGCGTAAATACGCATTTATTTTCTGTGGAATGGGTGATTTAGGGTGCTTTTACAGAAAATCAGTGCGTAAATACGCATTTATTTTTTGTAGATATTGAATAAAGAGCGCCATATAACTCCGCAGCCACCTTCGCTAAAGGAGTGCGAGCTGTGGGTGTTTTGGCAGAATAAGCGCTCGCTATTTTGCTAAAATATGGTTTTATAGTGATGTTTTTGATTACCGCCACCGGAATGAAAGCAAATCAGTACAGCGGCATCGTGCAAAGCGCCCTCACCACCGACGCCCTCTTCAGCTAAGCCATCTTTCAGGCTACAAAAAATCAGTGCGTATTTACGCACTGATTTTCTGTAGGAGATTCCGTGGCGGGGTTTCTCGGCTTCGCCGAGAGGGCGGCTAAAGCCGCCGAGCCGGAGACGAAAAGAAGGGGGAGCCCTGCGGCGGGCTGCTCAGCGGCAGGTAGGGTGGTGAAAAGGAATGCGGAGCGGCGGCCCGGGTGGGTGCTGCTCCGCATTCATGCAGTCAGGTGGATTAGTTGTCGATGGCGTCGACTTCGAGGGGTTGGTTGATGATTTCGTGCCAGGGGAGGCCTTGCTTGGCGAGGACTTCGAGGAAGGGATCGGGGTCGAACTCTTCGACGTTGTGCACGCCGGGTTTCACCCACTTGCCGGTGAGGAACATCATGGCGCCGGTCATGGCGGGCACGCCGGTGGTGTAGCTCACGGCTTGCATGCCGGTTTCTTTGTAAGCGGCTTCGTGCGAGCAGTTGTTATATATATAATAGGTGAGGGGCTTGCCTTCTTTGTCGATACCGGAGATGCGGCAGCCGATGGAGGTTTCGCCGTGGTAGTTTTCGCCGAGGTCTTGGGGGTTGGGGAGGACGGCTTTGAGGAACTGCAGGGGCACGATTTTGGTGCCGTTGTAGTCGATTTCGTCGATGCGGGCCATGCCGATGTCTTGGATTACGCGCAGGTGGGTGAGGTATTCTTGGCCGAATGTCATCCAGAAGCGGGCGCGGCGGATGGTGGGATAGTTGAGCACGAGCGATTCAAGTTCTTCGTGGTAGAGGAGGTATGATTCGCGCGGGCCGATGTTGGGGTAGTTGAGCGGCTGGTGCACTTCGAGCGGACCGGTGGTGACCCATTCGCCGTTTTTGTAGTAGCGGCCGTTCTGGGTGATTTCGCGGATGTTGATTTCGGGGTTGAAGTTGGTGGCGAAAGCTTTGCCATGGTTGCCGGCGTTGCAGTCGACGATGTCGAGATAGTGCATTTCGCCGAAGTGGTGCTTGGCAGCGTAGGCGGTGAACACGCCCGACACGCCCGGGTCGAAGCCGCAGCCGAGAATGGCAGTGAGGCCGGCTTTTTCGAAGCGTTCGCGGTAGGCCCATTGCCAGGAGTATTCGAAGTGGGCCACGTCGCGTGGCTCGTAGTTGGCGGTGTCGAGGTAGTTGACGCCACATTCCAAGCAAGCGTCCATGATGGTGAGGTCTTGGTAGGGGAGAGCCACGTTGATTACCAAGTCGGGGGTGTGGCGGCGGAACAGGGCCACCACTTCTTCCACGTGGTCAGCGTCGACGCGGTCGGTGGTGATGTTCGCAGCGCCGATGGTGCGAGCCAAAGCGTCGCATTTGGCTTGGTTGCGCGAGGCCAACACGATTTCGGTGAACACCTCGGGGTTTTGAGCACATTTGTAGGCTACGACGGTGCCCACACCGCCTACGCCGATAATGATGACTTTAGCCATTTCAGATAGTTACGAATGTTTTTAAGGTTGTGTTATTTATTGTTACTGATTTTCAGCGGTTGTTTTTGGCGCGCCACGCAAATGAAAGTGAAGATGCCTAATCCGATGAGCAGCAGCGTGTTGCAGCCTAATACCAAGTTGGCGAACGCGCCGGCGCGGGCTTGCTCGAGGCCGTAGATGCCGAGGGCGAAGATTACGGCCCACTGCCATGGACCGATGCCGCCGTTGGAGGGCACGCCCATGGATATGGAGGAGAGCACAAAGGTGAGCAGTACGGCGGTGATGCCGTGGTCATAGACAATGTCGGCGGTGAAGTCGAAGGCGAAGAAGGCCACCAACAGTTGGATGAAGTAGCAGCCCCACACGGCCACGGTGAGCAGCAGCCACAGCCCCTTGTGCGGCATGGTAGCCAACGAGGCGAAGCCTTGCCAGAGTTTGCGCAACTGCGCCTTGGCGGCCACCAAGGCCGGATGGCGGCGCAGCACCACGAACATGGTGATGCCGACGGCCACTGCGGCTACTACCCCGAGCCACAGCCAGGGCGAGGTGAGCGTGGCCACCACCGCGCGGTAAGTGTTCTCATTCTGCGCCAAGTAAGCGCCCACGCCGGCCGATGCCACCACGAAGGTGAACACGGTGAGCAGGGCCACCGTGACCGTGTCGGCCAAGCGGTCGGCCACCATCGAGCCGAACACCTCGGCAAACGAAGCGCCCGAGCGGCGTGCCACATAGTCGGTGCGCCACACCTCGCCCAAGCGCGGGAAGACCAAGTTGACGGCGTAGGTGCCGAAGATGCTCAGCGTGAGCGTCCACAGCGACACCTCCACACCCAATGCGCGCAGTTGCAAGCGCCAGCGCATGGCGCGGAACACGTGCGACAGGATGCTGATGCCCAAGCCCAGCAGAATCCACTGCGGACGGCACTCGCCCACTATCACTGCCCACATAGTGCTGAAGTCGATGTCGCGGAATAGCAGCCAGCACAAAGCCACACTCACCGCTAACGGGAATACGTATTTCATCGCGGTCGAAACCACGCCATTTTTGCCTTTTTCGTTCACCTTTTATCTAAAAATTGGTAAAATTTATACTATTGTTGGCCTTTTAAGCATTTTTTGCACCGCAAAGTTACTAATAATTGTGCACTTTGCGAGAATTTTAACTAACTTTGTAAAAAATTTTCCTCAAAAATATGAAACACCGATTGCTTTTGCAAGCCATGGCGCTGTCAATAGCCGTCAGCGCCGGTGCTCAAATCAACTCCTCGACCGACCCGGGAGCGATGCTTTTGGGTCGCCAAATGTATCGCAACGGCTGCTATGCGGCCACGGACAACCTGTCCGGCGAAGCGAACCTCCCATTCATCGACCGCGACGCAGCTCGCGGGGCCGCGTGGGACCGCTGCATCGCGGCTTACGCCGATGCCGACCCGCGAGCCGGCGAGTTGCTCACCTCCTTCATTGAAACTTATCCGGCGGCGCCGCAACTGTGGCAAGCGCGGCTGCTGCTGGCCAACACCCGGCTGAGCGAAGAGCGTTGGGGCGATGCCATCGCCCTCTACGAGCAGTTCAACCCGGGCATGCTCAGCCCTTCGGCCGAAGCCGACCTCAATTATCATCACGCTTACGCTCGCCTGCGTGTAGCCGAATGGGACAAGGCCGAACAGCTGTTCGCCTCCGTCAAATCCGATGCCACCTACGGCGATGCCGCCCGATTCTACCTCGGCTACATCTGCTATTCGCGCCGCGATTACGATGCCGCTTTGCCCTATTTCGAATCGGCCAACCGCCGCACCAACCCCGGCTATGCCGCTCCCTATTACTTGGCCCAAATCTACTTTGCCAAAGGCAATTACGACAAGGCCATCAGCGAAGCGCGCGCCGTGATTGACAATCCCACGGTACACGACACCGAGTTCGTGGCCGAAGCACACCGCATCGCCGGCGAATCGCTCTACGCCAAAGGTCGTGAGGCCGAAGCCATCCGCCACCTGCGCAAGCACCGCCAATTGGCCGAGACGCCGCAACCGTCGGCGCTCTACATCCTCGGCGCCTACGAATACAATCAAGCCAACTACCAAGAGGCTGTGGATTTGCTCACTCCGGTGACCGAGTGCGACAACGCCATGGGCCAGAGCGCTTACCTATTCGTCGGCGAATCGCTCATGCGCCTCGGCCGCAAGGATGCCGCGTTGATGGCCTTTGACCACGCCCTCCACATGGACTACGACCGCTCGGTGCAAGAGGCCGCGTTCTATAACTATGCCGTGGCTAAATACTCCGGCGCCCACACGCCCTTCGGCTCGTCGGTGGCCACCTTCGAAGAGTTCCTGCAGAAGTTCCCCATGGGCAAGTACGCGCCCGCCGTGCAGGAGTACTTGGTGGCCGGCTATCTCACCGACGGCGACTACGCCGCCGCCCTCACCTCCATCAACCGCATGCACAAGCCCGGTGCCAAGGTGCTGGCTGCCAAGCAGCAAGTGCTGTATGCCTTGGGCAACCGCTCGCTCTCGACCGGCGACGCGCAAGCCGCCTACACCTACCTCAGCGAGGCCGTGGGCCTGGCGCAGTACAATGCCGACGTGGCCACGCAGGTACAGCTGTCGTTAGGCGAAGCCCTCTTCCGCTTAGGCCGATATGAGGAGGCGCAAACCGCCTTCACCACTTACCTGCGTTCGGCCTCCAAGAGCGATGCCAACTACCCATTGGCGCGCTACGACCGCGGTTACGCGCTGTTCGCCCAAAAGAAATACCTCGACGCGGCCGTGGACTTCCGCGCCTTTGTCGATGCGCCCGGCTCGTTGGGCAACGTCATCGTGGCCGACGCTCTCAACCGCCTCGGCGACGTGGCTTACTACACCGAACGCTTCGACGAATCCACCGACTACTATCGCCGCGCCTTCGACCTCCATCCCACCGCCGGCGACTACCCGCTGTTCCAGCAAGGCATCATCGCCGGCTACAACCGCGACTACTCCTCGAAAATCTCCATCCTCACCGGTATGATTGAGAAATTCCCCACCTCGTCGCTCATCCCCGACGCGTTGCTGGAAATCTGCGAGGCCTACTTGCGCCAAGGTCGCAATGCCGATGCCATCGCCACCTACCGCCGTCTCGTGGCCGACTATCCCGCCACCGAACAGGGCCGCCGCGGCTACGTGCAGTTGGCTCTGACGCTGCTCAACACCGGCGACCGCGCCGGCGCCATCGAGGCTTACCGTCAAGTAGTGCGCCTCTATCCCACCTCCGACGAAGCCCGCACCGCCATCGAAGCGCTACAGCGCATCGCTGCCGAGGACGGCACCTTGGGCGAGCTGCAGCAGTTCTTGGCTTCGGTGGACAATGCGCCCCAGATGGATGTGGCGCAGAACGACCGCCTCACCTTCGAAGCCGCCGAGCAAGCCTACATCACCCAAGCCAACACCTCGCGCTTGGAGAAATACTTAAAAGACTATCCTTCAGGCGCTTACCGCTGCCAAGCTCTCGCCTACCTGATGGAAGCCGCCGACAAAGCCGGCAAGCCCGCCGACGCGCTGCGCTACGCCACCGAAATCGTGGAGCAGTTCCCCGACACCCGCACCGCCGAGAACGCTCTCTGCATCAAGGCGCAGTCGGAGCACGCTTTGGGCTACGGCGAAGAAGCCCTCACCACTTGGCAACAGTTGGAGCGCCGCGCTTCGTCGCCCGCGCTGCTCAACACCGCCCGCGTGGGCATTATGCGTGTGGCTCGCGACTTGGGCAATAGCGAACTGATGCTCAGCTCGTCGGAAGCACTGTTGGCATCGTCAACCCTCGGTTCGGAGGTTCGCAACGAGGCCATCTTCACTCGCGCTATGGCTCACCACCTGATGGGCAACGAGAACGAAGCCCGCACCGGTTGGAAGGAAATCGCCGACCAAACCGACGACCTCTACGGCACCAAGAGCGCGTTCTACTATGCCAACTCGCTCTTCGAGGGCAACCGCCTCAACGACGCCCTCACCGCCGTGAACGCGCTGATTGATTCCGCCACGCCTCACACCTACTGGCTGGCGCGCGCCTTCATCCTGCTAAGCGACATCTACATCGCCCAAGGCAAGACCTACGAAGCTCGCGAATACCTCCGCTCGCTCCGCGACAACTATCCCGGCACCGAAACCGACATCTTCCAAATGATTGACCAACGCTTAAGCACTCTAAAATGAAACTCTCCGCATACTTTGCCGCCGCAGCGCTGATGTGCGCCGCCACGGCCTCCGCCCAAGACCTCTCAACCGAAGTGCAAGTGGACCGCACCATCGAGCCGGCCGAACGCGCCGCCACGCGTCCCGCCGGGCTTTTCCCCCAGCTGTTGCTGCCCAAAACCACCCCGGTGCAACTCAACACCGCCAACTATACCTCGCTGACCTCGGTGGAGCGCACCTTCCCGCTGCTCTATCCGCAGGCCGACACGCGCACGCCCGTCAACGACGGCTACCGCGGCTACGCCATGGTAGGCTATCTGCCCACATTCAACGTGGGCGTCACCGCCGGCTATCGTCCAATCCTCTCCGACCGCGTCGTGCTTGATGTCTACGGCAACTTCCGCGGCGAAAGCTATGAACCCGAAGGCCTCAAGAACAGCTTCACCGGCGGCGGAATCGGCTCCGACTTGCTGTTCAAGCCCAACGCCAACTCCACCCTCACCGCCAACGCCTCCTTCGCCCTCGATTCGCACAAGGTGCAGGCCGGCGTGTACAAGCAATCGCGCACCAACGGCCAATTGGGCGCACAGTGGACCTCGTCGGTGGAAGCCCTCGACTACCACGCTCGCGTTGGGGTGCTGTTCAACTCCTACGGCGACGTGTCGTCCGACTGGCAAAAGGCCAACCCGGCCTTCGGCATGAGTGAGCAACTCTTCGACTTTGGCATCGGCGCCGCCCTGCCCGTTAACGACAACGGCGACTTCGCCCTCGACCTCGGTTACAGCCTGCTCCACCAAAATTCCGACACGCCCAAATTGGAGGGCGAGGACAACTCCGTGGGCATCGTGTACGTCACCCCGGCCTACCGCCTGCGCAACGGCGCTTTCTCCGCCAACATCGGCCTGCGCGTGGACCATGCCACCGGCAACGGCTCCAACCTCCGCATCTCACCCGACTTGCGCTTCGGCTGGGAGCCGGCCAAGACCTTCGGCGTGGAGGTTTCGTTCACCGGCGAGCAACGCCTGCAGCCGATGGCCGAACTGTCGCAAACCGTGTCGCCGTATCTCTTTGCCACTCAGATAAATAACTACGTGGCACAGCGCTTGGGTGGCGAACTGCGCATGCGCGTTGGGCCGTTCAAAGGCTTCGCCATCGAAGTGTTCGGCGGCTACGACAAGGTCGACAACTACCTCATGCCCGACCTCTACATGCTACACTTCACCGCAAGCGGCTATGAAGGCGTCACCATCGACCCGTTGGCCGCCTTCGCACCCGAAGACATCAAGGGCTGGCACGCCGGAGTCAACTTCACCTACACCTCGCGCCTGTTCGACGCCAACTTAGGCGTGGAAGCCGCTCCTTCCGACGGCGACGAAGCCTACTACCTGCGCCGCGACCGCGCCCAGTACGTGTTCACCGCCGGCGTCCAAGCGCGCCCCATCGACAAGTTGGAAGTGGGCGTGGGCTACGAATTCCGCAATCACCGCCTCGGCTACTACGTCTACGGAACCGAGCACCTCGGCTGCGTGAGCGACCTCACCCTCAACGCCTCCTATCGCCTCACCCCGCAGCTGAGCCTGTTCGCCAA
Source organism: Muribaculaceae bacterium (assembly GCA_051878535.1). Taxonomy (GTDB): domain Bacteria; phylum Bacteroidota; class Bacteroidia; order Bacteroidales; family Muribaculaceae; genus CAG-873. Next base: position 4,475 of record JBJEKG010000330.1, on the reverse strand, counting down.
CTTGGACAACCTGCTGTGCCGCCGCTACCAAGTGGTGCCCGGCCTGCTGAGCCAAAGCCTCTGCGGCTTAGTTGGCGCCTCCATCCGCTTCTAACCCCCCTGCAGCCAAACACAGCCGGCGCACCGCATCCCGCAGTGCGCCGGCCGTGTCTGAGCACGCAAGATAAGCTCGGCTTCCGCCTCGCCACAGAACCCGTGGTGGCGGGGCCATCCGGATCTCCCCGAGGCAAGCCTCGGGGCTACAGGTGGCGCGCTGCGGTCGACCTTGGCCTTGGGGGATATAGAAAGCGGGCGGCCCGGTGGGTCGCCCGCTTGGTTATTGGGGAGGGTTGGATTAGCCGTTGATGCGTACCATGGTGGCGATGAGGTCGAGTACTTTGTTGGAGTAGCCGATTTCGTTGTCGTACCAGGATACAACTTTTACGAAGGTGTCGGTGAGGTAAACGCCGGCGTTAGCATCGAAGATGGAGGTGCGGGTGTCGCCGAGGAAGTCGGAGGAAACCACAGCGTCTTCGGTGTAGCCGAGGATGCCTTTGAGTTCGCCTTCAGCAGCTTCTTTCATAGCAGCGCAGATGGCTTCTTTGGTAGCGGGGTTGGCGAGGTTCACGGTGAGGTCAACTACAGACACGTCGAGGGTGGGGACGCGCATGGAGATGCCGGTGAGTTTGCCGTTGAGTTCGGGGATAACTTTGCCTACAGCCTTGGCAGCGCCGGTGGAGGAGGGGATGATGTTGCCGGAAGCAGCACGGCCGCCGCGCCAGTCTTTCATCGAAGGACCGTCAACGGTTTTTTGGGTAGCGGTGGTGGAGTGCACGGTGGTCATCAGGCCGTTAACGATGCCGAATTTGTCGTTGAGGACTTTGGCGATGGGGGCGAGACAGTTGGTGGTGCAGGAAGCGTTGGAAACGAATTGGGTGCCTTTAACGTAGGTGTCGGCGTTTACACCGCAAACGAACATGGGGGTGTCGTCTTTGGAGGGAGCGGACATAACCACGTATTTAGCGCCGGCTTCGATGTGAGCCTGAGCTTTTTCTTTGGTGAGGAAGAGGCCGGTAGATTCAACTACGTATTCAGCGCCAACGGCAGCCCAGTTGATTTCTTTGGGGTCGCGGCAAGCGGTAACGCGGATGTGTTTGCCGTTAACGATGAGTTCGCTTTTTTCGAGGTCGAAGCTAACTTCGCCTTCGAATTGGCCGTGCATGGTGTCGTATTTGAGCATGTAAGCCATGTAGTCAACGGGGAGCAGGTCGTTGATAGCAACTACTTCGATGTCGTTGCGTTTGGTCGAGGCGCGGAATACAAAGCGACCGATACGACCGAAGCCATTAATACCGATTTTTGTCATAATTTTATTTTTGTAATATTGGGTTGATTATCAATCTATTGGAATGATTCTGTTCGGCTGAACTTTGGATTTCTGTTTTCGGTGTGCAAATTTACGAAAAATTTCCGTAATTAGCATAATGTTTGCGAAAAAAATAATAAATTTTTCACAAAAAGGCGATTATTTGCTTTGGGGAGCCTTTTTGCCGGCAAACATTGAGCGGAAGAAGCAGATTAGGCGCAGGGCAGCGGCTGCGAGGGTGAATGCGACCCAGTCGCGCGGGGATTGGTTGGGGATGAACATGAAAGCGGCGCCGGTGGCAAAGAGGATTGAGCTCCATGATTCGATGCGCTTCCAGCGGCGGGTGCGGGTGTCGAGGCCGTCGGTGGGGTTGAACAGGGATGCTCCGACGCAGATAGCGGCGCCGGCCACGTAGACGTAGCGATACCAAAGCGCTTGGTCGAATGAGCCTTTGAGCACGGGCACCAACATGGATAAGGCTATGAGTAGCAGGCCGATGGATGCGAGCAGGGCGCAGAGGTCGCGGCGTTTGGAGGGGTCAGTTGTCGGTTTGGTCATTGGTAAAAACAAATACGTCCTCGCCGGGACGGTTCATGTGATATTGTTCGCGCACCACTTGCTCCATGAGTTCGGGGTCGCAGCTGAGGCGGCGGTTGAGGTCGCGATAGTATTGAAGGGAATCTTGCTCGCGGTCGAGGCATTGCTGGAGGGAGTCGAGCCGGTGTTGGTACTCGGCTTTGAGCGGTGCGGAGTATTCGCCGAAGAAGGTGAGGTATACGAGCAGGGCGATAAAGAGCAACGTGGGGATGCGCAGGTATCTGCGCACCCAATTCCACAGCCGAGCCCCGGTGGAGGCGGGCTGTGGTGTGGTGGTGCTGTTATCGGAATCGGTGCTCATTGCAGGTGGTCAAGGACGGTATCGTAGTCTTTGAGGGCTTTGGCAATGATGGGAGCCATGTCGTAGTAGTGATATTCGGCAAGGCGGCCGCCGAAGGTGACGTTGAGCTCGCGGTTGGCGAGGTCGTGATAGCGGGCGTAGATGGCCATGTTGCGAATATCGTTGACGGGGTAGAGTGCTTCCATGCCGTCGGTGTATTCCACGGAATATTCGCGCGAGAGGACGGTGGTGGGAGCGTCGGCGTTTTGGAAGTCGAAGTGTTTGTGCTCGCAGATGCGCACGTACTCGTTTTCGGTGGTGTTGTCGGTGATAACGGCGCAGGGTTGGGCCATGGTTTTGTTGACTACTTCGTGCTCGAAGCGGAGGGTGCGGTAGTCGAGGCGGCCGAAGCGGTAGTCGAAGTATTCGTCGACTTTGCCGGTGAAGATGGTGTGGCGGGCTTGGGCCATCAGTTCTTCTTTGTGCTCGAAGAAGTCGACGCCGAGGCGCACTTCCACGCCGGCTAAGAGCTTCTCGAACAGGAGATTATAGCCGCCGACGGGTACGCCGGTGTATTCGTCGTCGAAGTAGTTGTTGTCGTAGGTGAATCGCAGGGGGATGCGCTTAATCAGGAACGAGGGAAGGTTGGCGCAGGGGCGTCCCCAGAGCTTTTCGTTGTAGCGCTTCACCATGAGTTCGTAGAGGTCGCGACCAACCATAGCAATGGCTTGGTCTTCGAGGTTCATGGGATTTTCGGGAGCATCGGCACGCTGCTTGTCGAGCATGGCTTTGGCTTCCTCGGCGGTGGTCACGCCCCATAACTCACTGAAAGTGTGCATGTTGAAGGGCAGGTGGCGGTAGACGCCGTCGGCACCGAGCGACATAGCTTGGTGCTTGTAAGGCTTCATTTCCACTAACGAAGCCACGAAATCCCAAATTGTTTTGTCGGAGGTGCGGAAGATGTGCGGGCCGTAGGCGTGCACATTGATTTCACCGATTTTGGTGGTATAAAGATTGCCGCCGGCAACGTCGCGGCGGTCGACTACCAAGCATCGCAAGCCATCGCGAGTGGCGCGGTGGGCAAAGGTGGCGCCATAGAGGCCGGCACCCACAATAAGAAAGTCGTAAGGTTTAGAAGACATATCTTTACAGATTTTTATTCTCGCAAAGGTAGTAAAAATTTTCTACATACGCGCAATTTTTTGCAAAGTTTTGCAAAAAAACGGCAAAAAGCCTCGCAGCGGATTCGCGTGGAGGCTTCGCTAAAAAGACCTCGAGGCTACAGGACCGGAGACAAAATACGCGGCAATCAGCGCCCATATCATACTGATATACAATCGGTTAAACATATTTTATGTAAATTTGGAGTAGAATTCCAAATTTGCATAAAATGGGGTATATATCTGTATCTCAATTGGTTAGAGATGACGGAAGTTAACAAGTTTGATTTCGGCACCGATGCGTTCCTCATTGCCGGCATAAACCACGGTACGCGAGGCGATTTGTGGGGCAATCCACTCGCTAACCTTGCCAAGGGACTTCTCAAAGGAAGTGTTGTATGTCATTGCGCTCTTGATTTCGTAGGCATCCATTGACAAGGTTGAGCCGGCCAAAATGTCCACCTCATTTTGGTTGGAATCGCGATAGAAATAGAGGTTGGGGGCTTTCCCCTGATTTAATCGGCGCTTCAGCAGTTCTGTAACTATCAGATTTTCAAACAAATGACCGCGCATATTGTGATAGGCCAATTCTTTTTGGGATTCGATATTGAGCAGGGCGCACGCCAAACCGGTGTCGCAGAAGTAAATCTTTGGCTGCCTGGTGAGGCGCTTGCGGCTGTTGTCGTAATAGGGTGGCAGTAATTGGATTACGTATGAAGTTTGAAGTATGGACAGCCACTCAGCGATGGTTTTGGATGTAACACCTACTTCCGAGGCTAACTGCGAAGCGTTGAGCACCGAGCCGATGCGCCCTGCACACAGGCGAAGGAATACATCGAACTGCATCAGATTTCGCACGGCCAGCAAATCACGCACATCACGCTCAAGGTAGGTTCGGATATAAGCCGGATACAGCAGTTCAGGTTTATTGGACCCTGTGCAAATAGCAGGATATAAGCCATTGAAAATCAGTGAATCGACATCAGCAATGTAGCTGTCATCGCCAAGCTCACGATATGAGAAGGGCATCAGCTCAAACACGGCTGTACGGCCGGCTAACGACTGAGTGACGCTTTTCAATAGCGAAAAGTTT
>JBJEKG010000329.1:0-5846 GCA_051878535.1 Muribaculaceae bacterium | reverse complement strand
AAAGCTACAACTACGCCATCCAAACCCTCGCCGAGGAAGCCGAGGGCGTGTCATCCGATGCAGTCATCACAGGCGAGGCCATCGCACCGATGCTCGCCACCACGTGGTATCAAGATGAGCCGTACAACGACCTCTGCCCCGTGCTCACCGTCGACGGCGAGGACGACAAAGCGCCCACCGGCTGCGTGGCCACCGCCATGGCACAGGTGATGTACTTCCACCAATGGCCCAAGGAGGCGTGCGCCGAAATCCCGGCCTACACCTTCAACTACGACACCTCCACCCACGGCAACACCGGCGAGGACAACACCGCGCCCATGGAGATGCCCGCCCTGCCTCCCATCGCCTTCGACTGGGACAATATGTTGCTCTCCTACAAGGATGTAGAGGCCACCGACGCGCAGAAGCAGGCAGTAGCCGTGTTGATGCAATACTGCGGCCAAGCCTTGCGCATGGACTACAACACTTGGGGGTCAGATGCCACCGAAACAGCCGTGACCGTTGCTCTGCGCAACTACTTCGGCTACGATGCCAATGTGAGCAGCGCCAAACGCGAATACTATGGTATTGTGGAGTGGGAAACACTGATTTACAGTGAATTAGCAGCCGGGCGGCCCGTGCCTTACGCCGCCAACAACAATGCCGCCGGGCACTCGTTTGTGTGCGACGGCTTCGATGGCAACGGCCTGTTCCACATCAACTGGGGCTGGGGCGGCAAAGCCGACGGCTACTTCCGCCTGTCGGTTCTCAACCCCAAGGAAGTGGAAAGCATCGGCTCCAACTCCTCGCCCTACGGCTACAACATGATGCAGGAAGCCGTAGTCGGTGTGCAACCGCCGGTGGAAAGCACCGCCCCGCTTGAAGATGACCACTACTTCACTCTCTACACCCCGATGACCGTTGGCAATGGCCAAGTGGTCATGAATATAATGTATGAAAGCCTGAGCGAACCCGACGGTAGCGTGGTCATGGGCCTTGCCACCGTCGGCGATGACGAAGCCATCACCACGCTGTTCGTCTCCGAGGCAGCCGGCATGTCGAAAGGCACGCCCACCGAGTTCCACGTGGCCGTTGACCCCTCGCAATTGCCCCAAGGCGACACTCGCCTCTACCCCGTGGCGCGCATGGCCGATGCCGACGACAGCCACTGGCAGTTCGTGGCCAACCGCAGCAAGTACATTCTCGCCACTCTCACTCCCGAAACGCTCACTCTCAGAGTGTTACCCGAAATCAAACTGAACGTGGTCGACGCTTCATTCGAGAACGCCGACCAACAATGCGAAGTGGAAGGCAACATCCTCATCACTCTCGAGACCCTCGCCGGCGAATTCTCCGACGCAGTCGACATCTACCTGCTGCCCATCGGCACCAATGCTGCCGAGGACATCGACATCCGCCGGTACCTGATTATGCCCGCGTTCCAAACCGGCGTGTTCCTGCGTGAGGGCTTTCCCGAAACCATCTCCTTCACCTACACCCCGCTCATCCCCGGCAACCTGCTGGCCGTGGTTTGCTCGAAGAACAGCCGCGAGGTGCTCGCCTACAGCACCGCTACAGTGGGCGGCGACGTGCCCTACTGGGATTTCGAAGTGGAAGAGTACTCGTTCGACTTCCTCGAAGGCTCGATTATCGGTTCGATGAAGGTGCGCAACCGCGACGAGCGCCCGTGGATGTTCTTCGACGGGCTGTCGTTCATCATCATCTACATTGACGGCGTTGAGCACGTGTGCCGCGGCCTCAACACCTACGGCGCAGGCGAATCGCAAATCATGTTCTTCGACTTCAACATCTACGACGAAGACGAAGGCGATGTGCCGCAGGAATCCTACACCATCCACGCCGCACAAGTGCTCGGCTCCTCCTACAACCGCGACTTCTGGAGCATGGAAGTGCAACCCGGCGGCGAATACAACGGCCTCGAATCCGTCACCACCGACCGCCAATCCGATGATGCCGCTTGGTACAACCTCCAAGGCATACGCATCCCGGCGCCCACCGCCCCCGGCATCTACATCCACAACGGCCAAAAGATTTACATCCGCTAATAGATTGAATCCCCCCGACCAAAGGCGGTGGCAACCAAATAGGTCGCCACCGCCTTTACTATATTTCTTTCCGGCTTATTAACTCGTGAGTTGGTTAGCGGTATTGGAAGGGGCAGTTGCGCAAGGAGGGGTAGGAATCGTTACGACTGTCGTTGAGTTGCCAGATGTTGGAGAAGTCGAAGCCGGAGAAGGTGGATTGTTTGGTGCGGTCGTCGTAGGAGAAGGTTTCGGCGCACCAGTCTTTGCCGGAGCTGTCGAGAATGTAGATGTCGTGGTTGTAGAATATGCCGCCGGAGGGGTGCGTGCCTACCCCGCCGTTGCCGGAATCCACTTTACCAAAGTTGAGGCATTGGCCGATTTCACCGTAATGGTCGATGAACCCGAGGATGCCGCCATTGTCGGCCGATTGGTCGGAGGTGATGCTGCCGGCATTGTAGCAGTCGTGGGTCATCCACTTTTGTTCGTCGAATTCGTGACCTTCTTCCTGATAGCCGGCGATGCCGCCCACATTCGATTCGGGATTATCGGAATGGATGGTGCCGCGGTTGCAGCAGTAAGCCAGCTCCATATTTTCGCCGAGGTAGAATGTGGCACCTACGGCATCGTGGCCGATGCGGCCGATGATGCCGCCGACTTTGGAGTTGCTCTTGGCATAAACTTCGCCGTGGTTGGCCGAGTACAACACAATCATGCGGGCAGTGTTGCCGTGGCCGATGATGCCGCCCACATTGCCCTCGGCCGATGCTTCTACCTTGGCGAAGTTGCCGGCATAGTGCACGGCCACGTCGTGGCCGCGGAAGTTGTCGGCGGTGGAGTGTTCGATGTAGCCTACGCAGCCGCCCACCTGATTAGTGCCGTAAATTTCGCCTTCGTTGAATATGTTGCTGAGGTTGAATGAGTTGCAATCATCGAGCAGAAGGATAGCGCCGAAGATGCCGCCGGTGTAGTTTTGGCCGGTAACTTTTTCGGTGTAGTTAATCAGGTCGCTTTGCTGGCCTTTGCCGAACTCAAACAGGCCGGCGATGCCGCCGGTGTAGTCGCCCGAGGAATTGTCGAGCAACCCGAGTTGGGCCACGCAGTCCCAGATATAGCCGCGGGTCTCGTTCTTGAGATGACCCACGATGCCGCCCACTTTTTCAGAGCCGGTGACGCTGCCGGTGACGCGCAAGGCGCTGAGTTCCACGTCGTAGCCGTAGCCCACGATGCCGCCCATGGCCGTGCCGGCGGAGGCAGTGGCGTAGCCCTCGACCTTGCCGGTGAAGGTGGAGGTGGTGAACGAGGTGGCTGCCGGGTGGCTCTTGGCGTTGATGGATTGGTTATTGTTGAGCGTGCCGCGGATGGTGGCGTAATTGGCATAGCCCACGTAGCCGCCGACGTTGTGGTTGCCTTGGACGGTCATGTTGGCGGCTAAGTTGAAGTCCTTACATTCCAGAGTGTTGATGTGCTGGTAGCCGATGACACCGCCGGCGTCTGAATCGGAGGCGGAGACGTTAACGTTGACCGTGGTGACGGCCAGGCACTTGATGTCGCCTTCGATGTAGCCGAAGACACCGCCCACATCCGAGCGGCCCTTAACCAAGGCGGCACCGCCACGCACCTGGCCGATGAAGTTGGTGGAGCCGGAGGCCGCGGTGGCGATGACCAGGTTGCCGCCGGTGGTGGCGTGGCCGATAAATCCGCCCACGTAGTTTCCGCCTAAAATCTGTGTGCCGATGGTGGAGGACTGAAGCGAGAGCTCGGCAGAGAGTTTTACCTTGCCGAAGAGGCCGCCGCAATAAGCCTTGGCGACAGTGACCGGGGCCAACGAGTGGTTGGAGATGACTTTGGATGAGGAGGTGATGAGGGCTTCGCCCACCAGACCGCCGGCGCAGTTGTTGCCGGCATAGATAACCTTGATATCGGCGGTTTCGCCGTCGATGGTGTGCTGCAAGAAGACACCGGAGATGGAGCAGCTGCCGTTGAGGTAGCCGGCCACGCCGCCGGCGTGGTCGTTGTTGGCGATGACGGTGAAGTCGTGCATACGGATTTCGTCACCGCCGGTCCCATTATTGGACGGTGACGACAGCAGATTGGAGAAGCCTTCGACCGTGAGCGAGCCGGTCTCCACGGCGCCCACCAAGCCACCGACTTTGTCTGTGCCGGAGACGGAAGCGGCCAAGCAGCAAGATTTGGCCGAGAGCGAGCCGTTGACCACGCCGATGAATCCGCCCACGTGGTCTTGGCCGACGACGTAACCTTTGACGGTGACGTTGGACAGGTCCACCGTGTCGCACGCTTGTCCGGCCACCGCGCCGCAGAAGGAGTTGGCACCGCGGATGGACGCGTCGATAATCAGGTCCTTCACCTGTGCACCGTTGGCCAAGGTGGCGAAAATGCCCACGTAGTTGTCCTTGACATTGCCGGCGCCGCTGTATTCCACAGTGATAGTATGGCTGTGGCCATCGTAAGTGCCGGCGAAGTCGGCGGGGGCGTACAGGCGGCCGTTGATGGCATCGCTGGCCGCGGGAGCCACGATGTCGGCTGTCTGCATAAAGATGAGGCCGGCGCCCAAGGTGGGATCCTCGGCCAAGTCGAGTTGGAAGGTAGAGAAGTCGTCGGTGGTGCCAATGAGGTATGGGTCGTCGACCGTGCCCTTGCCCTTAAGTTTGTAGAGCTTGCTGATGCCGGCCACTTGGTGGAGCATTTCGCTGCGGAAGGTGACGGTTAGCTTGGAGCCGAGGCTCGAGCCGTCGCTCAGGGTGATGGTGAGGTCGTAGTCGCTGTCGGGGATGGATTTGTGCTTGGGAATGTGGATGCTAATCCACTGATGGTCATCGAAATGTTCTACGGTAGCATCGAATTCCGAGGTGGAGCCGTCGGTGTGCGACAGTAGATGGATGGTGATGTCGGTGTGCCCTTGCGGGATGTCGACGGCCTCGCGAGCGAGCTTGAAACGGCTCACGCGCATCGAGCCTTGCTCGTAGATTTCCGAACCCAAGTCGTTGAACAGGTGTAGGTCGTCGGAGCAAGCGCCGACGAGCAGCGCCAGCACGGCGGCAACCGCTATCAGAAAGTATTTAAACGCTTTATTCATAGTGTGTTAGTTTGATTCGGCTTTTGTTTGCATTTCGGATTTGAGGGGTATGGGGAAGTAGCCCGACTGCTCGGTGAGGCTCCACAGCGGAGTGTCGCCGGAGAAGCTCCAGCTGTCGAACTTGGATTTGGAGCAGAGCTCGGCGAGGCTGAGGCCTTCGATGCCGTCGTCGTTGCCGGAGTAGAGAGCGTTGAAGAAATAGTTGTGGCGGAACACGCAGTCGTTGGTGTGACTTCCGCAGATGGGCGAACCCCAGCCGGCGCCCACGTTGAGGCAGTGGCGGATTTCGCTGAGGCCCTCGGCATCATCGACGATGCCGGAGTTGTTCGACGATGAGCCTGCATAGCTGCCTGCGTTGAGGCAGTCGCTCATATAGCAGTACTGCTGGAAGTGTCCGGCGATGCCGCCCACTTTGTCGGAGCTATCGGCCTTGATGTCGGCCAAGTTGACGCACTGCGTGAGCACCACCACGTTGTTCTCGTAGTTGGTGCACGATTCGATAATGGCATTGGCGCCGCCGGTGATGGTGGCCATGGTGCCCATCACCAATACGAACGCCGCCTCGGAGGTGCCGGCAGTGAAGAACGAGGCGAAGAACGAGGCCGTGCCAACCACCAAGCACACGCCGGCCACCACGTAGTGAGTGATTTCGCCGATGCGTTTGGAGGTTTCCACCTGCTCGCAGCGCTCCTCGCGTGCGTTATTCATATTGAAGAGGACCAACTGGT
>JBJEKG010000328.1:0-5861 GCA_051878535.1 Muribaculaceae bacterium | reverse complement strand
GACGGTTCCCTCACCGGCGCTCGCATCTTCGCCAACGAGTTCAACTTCCCCATCATCGGCCTCCCCGGCACCATCGACAACGACCTCTACGGCACCGACACCACCATCGGCTACGACACCGCCCTCAACACCATCATGCAGTGCGTCGACAAAATCCGCGACACCGCCACCAGCCACGAGCGCCTCTTCTTCATCGAAGTCATGGGCCGCGACGCCGGCTTCTTGGCCCTGAACGGCGCCATCGCTTCCGGTGCCGAAGCTGCCATCATCCCCGAAATCTCCACCGAGGTCGACCAATTGGCCGAACTCATCCAAAACGGCTTCCGCAAGTCGAAAAACTCCTCCATCGTGCTGGTGGCTGAGAGCCCCGTGACCGGCGGCGCCATGGGCCTGGCCGAACGTGTGAAGACCGAGTTCCCCGGCTACGACGTGCGCGTGTCAATCCTCGGCCACCTGCAACGCGGCGGTTCGCCCACCGCTCACGACCGCATCCTCGCCTCCCGTATGGGTGCTGCCGCCATCGACGCCCTCATGGACGACCAACGCAACGTGATGATTGGCGTCAAGAACGACGAAATCGTCTACGTCCCCTTCACCAAAGCCATCAAGAACGACAAACCCATCAACCGCGAGCTGCTCAACACCTTGCGTCGCCTCTCCATTTAATGCACTTGAAGAATCTGCACCTGCTTCCGATCTTGGCATGCGCGCTCATTGCGGGCGCGTGTGCAAGCATCGGCCGGCCCGAAGGCGGTCCCATCGACGAGGACCCGCCCGTGTTCGTGCGCTCCACCCCTATGCCCGGAGCGCTCCACTCCACCGCCACCAATATCGCCATCTACTTCGACGAGAACGTCCAGTTGGAGGATGCCTTCTCCAAGGTGGTGATTTCGCCGGTGCAGATTGAATCGCCGCAAGTGTCGGCCAACGGCCGTCGCGTCAGCATATCCCTGCGCGACACGCTCAAGGCCAACACCACCTACACCATCGACTTCGGCGACGCCATCAAAGACCTCAACGAGGGCAACGTCCTCGACGGCTTCGCCCTCGACTTCTCCACCGGCGATGTCATCGACACCCTGCGTATTTCCGGCCTCGTGCTCGAAGCCGAGACCCTCGAACCGGCGCAAGGCATGCTCGTGGGCGCCTACTCCAACCTCTCCGACACCGCCATCCGCACCCTGCCGCCCGACCGCATCGCCCGCACCAACCAGCGCGGACAATTCACCATCCGCAACCTCGCCCCCGGCCAATACCGCATCTACGCTCTAAACGACCTCAACCGCGACTGGCACTGGGACCGCTCCGAAGACGTGGCCTTCCTCGACACCACCATCACCCCGTGGACCGAGCCAATCACCGTCACCGACACCCTCTACAGCTCCACCGGCGAGGATTCGCTCATCACCCGCCCCGGCATCCGCTACATGCCTAACGACCTGCTACTAACGTGGTTCAACGTTGGTTACAAGGCGCAGTACCTTCAAGATTACGCCCGACCGGAGCGCCGCCGCGCCACCATCACCTTGGCCGCGCCGCCAGATTCCACCCCCGTAATCACCATGGTAGGCACCCACCTCGACGGCACCACTGCCGACCGCTGGGCGCTCACCCAGCGCTCCGCCCACGGCGATTCCATCACCCTCTGGCTCGCCGACACCGCCATCGTCAACACCGACTCGCTCCGTCTGGCCGTGCGCTTCCGCAAGCCCGACTCGCTCGACGTATTGCAGTGGTCGACCGACACCCTTAAATTCACCTTCCGCGAGCCCAAACGCTCCCGCAAAGAGATTGAAGCCGACACCCTGCCGCCGCGGTTCGACCTGCTGCAAATCACCGCCAAAAGCGGTTCGATGGTCGACGTAGACCGCCCACTTTCCTTCGCCGTCAGCCAGCCCTTAGCCGTGCTCGACACCGCCGCTATGCACCTCGAAATGCAGGTCGACACCCTCTGGCAGTCCGTGACCCTGCCACCCATCCGCCCCGACAGCATCGACCCGCTACTGCTCCGCCACCTCGACCTTAAGTGGGAACCCGGCGCTCGCTACCGCTTCACCGTCGACTCCGCCGCCTTCGTCAACATCTACGGCGAGCACAACCCCGCCTTCAAGCAAGAATTCACCGTCAAGAACCTCGAAGACTACACCACCATCACCTTCGTATTGACCGGTGCCGATTCCACCGCTGTGGTTGAGTTGCTCAACTCCTCCGGCGCGCCCGTGCGCCGCGTGGCCGCACGCAATGGCCGTGCTCTGTTCCAATACCTCACCCCCGGCACTTACTACGCCCGCATGTTCTTCGACACCAATGGCGACGGCGTGTGGACCACCGGCATCCTCGATTCCATCCAGCCCGAAGAAGTAGCCTACTACCCCAAGAAACTCGACCTCAAACGCAACTGGGAAATTGAGCAACCGTGGGACATCTACGACACTCCGCTCGACGCCCAGAAACCCTACGCCATCCTCAAGAACCGTCCCAAACTCCGCCGCGGCGAGCAAGCACCCGTCGAAGAAGAACAGGAGGAAGAGGACGACTTCTTTGGCCCCGCCAACCAACGCCCCGGCACCACCACCAACCGAACCACCGCCCCCGCCGGCTTCCGCCGCGCCAACTAATCCGCCGCGCCCTCCGTGCGACCCACCAGTCGCCCACAGGTAGAGCCTGTAGACGCCAGATTATCAATGTATTAAATCCTGTCCTCCTGCTAAATCTCCTGTTATCCTGTGGATTTTTTTACGCACGTTCGACCGCGGCCGACTTTTGATACACTTTCGCAATCGCCCCTCCATTTTAAAATTATTTAACACCCACAGGCGATAGATTTGTGCCAAATTGCGTATCTTTGTAGGTGATTATTAACCATCATCTTTCGCAATATGGAAAACCTTCATTCATCTCAAAAAGACTACTGGGACGCCGTCTATATTCCATGTCCCGAGTGTGGTCAGCTTTCCAACTCAATTAAAGCTTACAAACTGCCCGGACTTTACCTGTTTTTGTTGGCTGCCCTTCAATATACTACGACGACTCATGTTTGTTGCCCATCATGCATGCGCAAAAAAATCCTCTACCACGGATTGACTTACAATATCCTCGCAACCAATCTCTTATGGCCCTTAATCATCCTCCCTTGGACCATATTTAACTTCATACGTAGCTTCACCAAAGGCCACTCTGAACTGGTCAAAGAAGCCCTCCAACAACCCCAATAATCACTTACTTTTTTTCATCTTACAATTATGGCAAATTACCTCTGTCCTGAATGCAAAGGCGAAGTATCAGATTTCATGCCTCGTTGCCCCCACTGCGGCACTGAGCTGGAAGTACCGCAGCTGGCAAAAACACGCGCAACCATAGTGTCAATCTATCTTTGGTTTGCAGCCGTTATCAACGGCCTCTTCTCGATTCTTTACTTCATCTGTATGTTTACTGAGAAAGGCGCTTGGTATGCGTATGAACCGATGTCGATGCGCATTACCGAATTCGTAATATCCGCAGTTACCTTTACCGGCTTCATCATGCTGCTCCAGTGGAAACGCTTGGGCTTGATCATTCTCACCTTAGTGGTCATAGTCAATACAATCATGGCACTTATGAATGGTGCAGAACTCGTCTTCAGCGTTGCCCCCGCCGCAAGCTGGTTTATCCTAATCTTGATGCTCAAAATCAAGAAAGACGGCGTCTCCTGCATGGATCACCTCGAATAACCAACGCCCCGCCGAATCCAAGCTCAGAAAGCACAAATGGCCCCGACTTCGCAGCCGGGGCCATCTGCACTACTAATTTTTGTCTATGATTATTTTACTACTATCTTTGAGGCTTGGGTGCGGCCGTCGGAGGTAGTTACCACCTTGATGCAGGTGGTGACTTCCTCGGTCGGCGTCAAGCGTTGGCGAGGATTTGACACGGTTTGATTCACAGGGAGCGTGTGCTGCGCGATGGCCGGCAGGGCCAAGAGCGTGGCACCGAACAGAGTTTGGAGTAGTGTTTTGCGTTTCATATATAGATGAACTTTTGATGTTTGGTCGCAAAGTTACATCTATAAGAATCGCGAAGCAAAAAAACGAAATTACAACTTCGCCAGTGGCTATTTTGTTACAAAATTTACCCGTTTTGGCTGATTTTACACTCCTTTTGGCTGATTTTACCCTATTCCTCACTACTTTGCTATCCATCAGTGGCCGGCAATAACCATATCACCAAAACGCCATAAAAGAAGGAGCCGTGCATATTTTTTCAAAAAAAATGCGCAGTGTCTTTTTTTTTAGGACAAAAATCACTATCTTTGTCCCCAAATTTAGGACAGTATGAATAAAGATAATGTAAAAACGCTGATAGCCATGCGGCAGGCCGAATTTCCTACCGATTTAAAGTTGCGCGAAAAGTCGCTTCCGATTGATTGTGGCAAGATTGTAACAGTGCCGGGAGTGAGGCGCTGCGGCAAAACTTCGCGAATGGAAGCGGTGGTAAACGAACTGCTTTGTTTGGGCGTTGAGCGCCAGCGGATATTATGGGTCAGCTTCGATGATGAGCGACTGGTAGGCATTTCGTCCGATGACTTCGATCAAATCATCGAAGCGTACCGCGAGATGTTCCCCACCTACGACTTGTCGCAGGTGTATATGTTCTTCGATGAAATTCAGCTGGTGGAGAACTGGGAATACTTTGTATTGCGCCTTTACAAGCACTATACCAAGCACATCTTCATCAGTGGGAGCAATGCCACGATGCTTAGTAGCGAACTGAAATCAGCCTTACGTGGCTGGCCTTTGGAGGAGGAAACCCTGCCCCTATCGTTCAATGAGTATTGCAAATTTCGCGACATCAACACCGACAGTTGGCTCGAATCCGACTTAGCCAAACTCCGCAACGCCTTCGCCGAATATAACGACTATGGAGGCTTTCCGGAGGTCGCTCTCACCGAGAATCCACTGCAAAAAGCCAAAGTGTTGCAGGCTTACTTCGACACCATGTTGCTCAAAGACTTGGTGGAGCACTATCGGCTGTCGAACATCGAGGTGTTGCGCTATTTCCTCAAGCGCATCATGGCCAATCTAACCAAGCCCACCTCCATACGCGCTATTCACGGCGACATCAAATCGCGCGGACTAAGGGTGAGCAAAGACGTTCTCTACGACTGGGCCGACCACGCTTGCAATATCTTCATGTTCATCCGTATAGCCAATTTCAGCAAATCCTTGCAGAAAATCGAAAGCTCTCAACCGAAATACTATTGTATCGACAACGGCTTGCGCTCGGCAGTGCTGCTTCCTCAATCCAACGACGACGGCAAGAAATTGGAGAACACCGTTCTGTTGCAGCTCTATCGCCAACGCACTCCAATCGATCAGATATTCTACTTCCAAGGCAAAGGTGAATGTGACTTCGTGGTGCAACGCGGCGTGGACATCGACCGTTTGATTCAAGTTACTTGGAATATGGATGATGCCGATACGCGCCGTCGCGAAATAGATGGCTTGTTGGAAGCCTCCGCCGCCACCGGATGCAACAATCTCTACATCATAACCGCCGACCATCGCGAACAAATCACCCTTGCCGACGGCCGCACCATCCACGCACTGCCCGCATGGCAGTGGCTACTGAATAAGTAAGGCCGGCATGTTGATTGGGGTTTTGTCCTAAATTTTAGGACAAAACCCTTCTTTTTTGTCCTAAATTCAGGGACAATATACTCTAAATAGTGCAAAATTCTTTCCAATTCTTTCCAATATTTGCAAAATTGGAAAGAATTTGCTATTTAGAGGATAATCGCTCAGTCGAAAAACGCCTACGAGCGAGCATTCTCCTGTTTTCGTCATGCGTTACCCAAATCGCGGTTGACCCAATTTTCGACCAGC
>JBJEKG010000327.1:0-5864 GCA_051878535.1 Muribaculaceae bacterium | reverse complement strand
TAAAATAACAAAAAAATTGAGAATATCGGCTTTTTTTAAATGAAAGAGCCGTGTGTCGGACGCGATTTTGCCGGCGAAAATTTGGTTATTATGATTATAATTATTAACTTTGCAATAATTTAAATAATTTGTGTTTATGGCTTCGATTTCAAACCCTTTCATCGTAGGAAAATACGTGGCGGACGAGTATTTCTGCGACCGCCGCTCTGAAACTGATTTCTTAATCAAGCAAATCACTAACGGGCGCAACGTGGCACTCATCTCTCCGCGCCGTATGGGCAAAACGGAGCTGATTCACCACCTGATGCGGCAGCCGCAAATCGCCGAGCACTACCACACCTTCTTCGTCGACATCTATGCCACATCATCACTAACGGAGATGGTCTACCTCTTGGGCAAGGCTATCTATGCCAAGTTGGCTTCCAAGCCTGTGCAGTGGTTGCGCAGCTTTTTTAGCGCGGTCACTTCGCTTCAACCCGGCTTCAAGGTGGATGCCATGTCGGGCGAGCCCACCTTCGATATTAGCTTGGGCGACATCAAAGCGCCGCAAATCACCTTGGCCGAGATATTCACCTACTTGCAGCAATCCGAGCGCCCATGCGTGGTGGCTATCGATGAGTTTCAACAGATTGGAGCTTACAAGGAGACTAACACCGAAGCTCTTCTGCGCGGGTACATACAGAACTGCCCCAATGCGTCGTTTATCTTCAGCGGCAGCAAGCGCCACATGATGAATAATATGTTCAACTCGCCGGCCAAGCCGTTCTACCGCAGTTGCATTACCATGGGCCTTGACCCGATTCCGCTTGAGGTGTATACCGACTTCGCGCAGAAGCAGTTTGAGAGTTTCGGCAAGTCCATCACCGCCGAGGCGGTGGCACAAGTGTACCGGCTCTACAACGGTTGCACCTGGTATCTACAGATTATCATGAACGAACTGTTTGCCATCACCCCTTCCGGAGATGCTTGCAACGAGACGATGCTTGAGGAGGCGCAGCGCAACGTCGTTTTGGCGCAACAGCAATCGTACCTCGAGCAGATGGCTATCCTTTCGCCGCGACAAAAGCAACTATTGCAAGCGATAGCGCGCGAGGGTAATGCCGCCAACATCACTTCGCAAGCCTTCGTGAGCCATAACCGGCTGCCATCTTCCAGCTCGGTGCAGTCGGCCGCGCGCCAACTGCTGGCCGACGACGTAATCACCCGCGAAGGCGACAGCTACCGCGTCAGCGATTACTTCTTAGGCATCTACCTCGCTAAATACTTCTAAATACTGATAGGGATGGCCGAGGCACGGCTCTTTCATTTAAAATTTGAAATAAAAACAAAGAACTAAAAGACGAATTTAAACGTAAAAACGTAAACGTAGAACGTAGTTTTATTCCAATTATACGTTTTACGTTTACGTTTTTACGTTTAGTTGTCACGAATCTATGTTTTAAATGAAAGAGCCGTGGATTTCGGCAGATTATAAAGGAATGGCGGGAACGGGGGCGAAGGCTTGGCGCAGGGCATTTGCGCGGCGCAAGGTGAACGTGGGAGCCAACAGCACGGTGTCGGCGTGGAAGCGCTCTGCCATTGCTGATGGCTTTTCACGGGTTAATGGGGTGAGTAACAAATAGTTGCAACGCACCTCCACGGTGTCGGTGCGCATGGGCATGGCCACGGTCAAACCGTTGATGCTGAACATTTCATCGCGGCGGCTGTATGGACCGAGGTCGAAATCGCCCAAGGTGACGGTAGTCACGGCCACACCTCGCGAGCCAACGTAGGCATCGAGGTCGCGTTCCAATCGTGCCGCCACGAATTGCAGTTGCTCGGGTCGACACGCCGGCGCCACCACCAACGAGTCATTGTGCCGCATCAGCAAGGTAACGCAAGGATGATGACGCAGCGTAACCATCTCATCCTGCGGATATTGCGGTCGCACAACGACCATCACAATCGCCGCAACAGCCACCACACTTCCACAGATGATGAACTCGCGTTTGCCGGGCCAATTCACCGCCCACGCTATCGCTAACACTATGGCAATCAGCGCAATAACTCCCATTGCGCCGAGGTATATGTCATCCACCGAGGCACACGGCAACTGCCCCATCCACCGCGCAAAGCCGTCGCACATCTCCACCATCCAGTTCTCTATGCCGCCAATCAGCTGTGCCGCACCGCACCCGGCAGGCAGTATGGCTATCAGCAGTCCTAAGCTCATCAACACCGGCATCAGTATGGCTATCAGCAAGTTAGCCGGCAAAAACAGCAGCGGCAACGAGTGAAAATGCGCCACAGTTGGCGCCAACGTGCCCATCACCGCGGCAACGCTCACCGCCACCACGCCCATAGCCCGGTAACGCCACCGCCGACGCGGGTTTATCGGGTTCAATACCTTGTAAAACAGCAAGATACCGGCAACAGCGCATGCCGACAACTGCAGTCCGGCCGAGAACAGCGCAAACGGGTTGACAGCCAAAATGACCAGCAGCGCCACGCACAGCGAGTTGCCGCCATTGGCCGGTCTTCCGACCAACAGACCAACGACAAACACCGTGAGCATCACGGCCGAGCGCACCACCGACCACGGCAAACCAACCAACAGCGCGAACGCCCACACCGCCGCCACCATCAGCAGCAAACGTAGCCACCGCAACCGTGGCCACAACCGCAACGGCCACAGCAACAGATTGACAATCAGCACAATCACTCCCACATGGAAGCCACTCAGCGCCAACACGTGAGCCACGCCCGCCGCCTGAAACACCTCGCGCACATCGCCGGGCAATTCGTCGGTATAAGCCACCACCATAGCCGCCGTCACGCCGAACGCGTCGTCCGAAAGTCCGCACCGTGCCAGCCGGTGCAGCACTGCCTCGCGCCAGCCGTCCAAGCGCGTGCGCCACGATGGCTCGAAACCGACACAGTGCAAGTCTTCGCCATCCACAAACGCCTGTGCCACAATGGAATGCTCATAACAATAAGCCGTCATCGATGGTTGCACATCGAAGTCGCGCGGCCGCACCGCTGGCTGAAGCATCGCGGCGAATTGCAACCGTTCGCCCCGTCGATGCACCTCACCACCCGCCGCGGTGAACACCTGCACGGCAAAGGGCGTGCACGGCTCGGCCTGCACCGAATCCACATATATAATATATGTGTAACTCTCGGGCGCGGAGCGCGACAGCGTCACTCCTCCGGAGTACTCCAGCTCATACCCTTGGCAACAGTTCGTCGGAGCGGCCGCGGGCGAAGCTATCTCCGCCACCAACCATCCACACGCTATCGCACTGAATATGAAGCCGATAGCGTGCCGTTTGGCAATCAGCATTGCCACACCCGCCACCGCTGCCACGATGGCCACCACGGCCAAGGCGCCCCACCACCACAGCAATATTCCCGCAATCCAGCCCACCAAGGGCTGAAGTGCGGGAATATGTGACAGCGATGAGCGCATTCGCCTTTATTTCACGGTGTTAAGCACAACCAAAGCCGACGACACGCTGATGATAATCCACAGAATCACAGCCAATAACAGCGGCTTGAAGCCCACGCTGCGAATCATCTTGATGGTGAGCGATGCACCAATCATAAACAGGGTGATAACCATGCCGCGCTTGGCAATCCACACCATGGTGTCGGTGAATACACCGTGGATGCAAGGCAGATAGGTGTTGGCCACCATTGCCAAAACGAAGATGAAGATGAACCATGGAATGGAAATCTTGCCGCTCTTGTCGCGGAAGATAAACATGGTGGCGAAAGCCAAGGGGATAATCCACAGCGCACGGGTCAGCTTGATGATGGTGGCGGTTTCACAGGCCAACGCGCCGTAGGCATCGCCCGCACCAACCACCGACGAAGTGTCATGGATAGCGATAGCAGCCCAAGTACCAAACTGTGTTTGAGTCATGTCGAGCAGGTGGCCAAGCGGCGGGAAGATGAACAGCGCGATAGAGTTGAGGATGAAAATCACACCCAACGACACGGCCATATTGTCGCTGTCGGCCTTCAGCACCGGGCCAACAGCGGCGATGGCGCTACCGCCGCAAATGGCTGTACCTGAAGAGATTAGATAACCGGTTTTACGGTTCACGTGCAGCAAATAGCCCAAGCCGACGCCGAGCACCATCACGCCCACCACCGACACGATGGTGAAGGTCATGCCTTGGCTACCGGATTTCAGCGCCTCCGTCAGGTTCATATTGAAGCCCAAGCAAACCACTGCCACTTGCAGCAGATATTTCGAGCATTTCTTATTAAATTTCGGGAACGGATTCTCGAACACGAAAGCATAAACCAAACCGATGGCCAATGCAATCGGGGCGGTGATTTCAAACGGCAAGCCAAGCTTGCTCAGCGGTGCCAAAATCAGCACAATCACCAAAATGTAAACGATTTTTGAAAGCATGATATAGTTGTTTTAGTATTTACACCAAATTTTCCACGACATAAACGCTTGCAACAGAAGCATTTCCAAGCCGTTCTTTACGGTAGCACCTTGCGCGGCGGCGCGGCGCATAAACTGCGTTTCGTCGGGATTATACAGCAAATCATAACAGATATGTTGGCGAGTTAACAGCTCGTAAGGTATTGGCGGACAGTCGTCTACGCGCGGATACATACCCCCCGGCGTGGCGTTCACCACTATCTTGTGCTCTGCCATCACCTCCGGAGTAAGGTCAGCGTAAGTAATTACACCTTCGCCACTTTTGCTGCGCGACACCTTCACCACCTCAATGCCCATACGGCGCAACGCGTGCGCCACCGCTTTCGACGCGCCGCCGGTGCCAAGCACCAACGCCGCGCGGTGCACGTTACTCTTAATCATGGGCGCTATGCTGTCGCCAAAGGCCGAGTAGTCACTGTTGTAGCCCACAAGGCGCACAGTGCCGTCGGCCCCGCGTTCCACCTTCACCACATTCACCGCACCGATGGCGCGAGCCTCGGCATCTACATCATCCAAGTAGCTGAATATCTGCTCCTTATAGGGAATAGTAACGTTAAACCCCACCAAATTGCGGTTCTCGGCTACGATGCCGCGCACATCTTCAATTCGCGGTATCTCAAAATTGATATATCGCGCATCGATACGCTCCGCATCAAACTTCTCATTGAAGTAATCCTGCGAAAACGAGTGGCCCAACGGGTAGCCTATCAGGCCATACAACTGCTTATACTTGCTATTACTAAACATATTCATAGAATAGAAGTTGCAAATTTACGAATTTTTTGATAATTCGCGCCTATTTTTGTCAAAAAATCGCATTCAAGATGTTAAATTTTATTCTCTTTCGCTACAAATTTCTATATTTCAAATTTATTTTGTACCTTTGCACTCCAAATGGTTATAATATGGTACTAAAAACTCGCGAGCGATTGATTGAAGTGGCACGTCAGCTCTTCGCCCACAAGGGCGTGGCTAACACCACTATGAACGACATTGCAAGCGCCTCCGACAAGGGGCGCCGTACCATCTACACCTATTTCCGCAACAAAGCCGAAATCTACAACGCCGTCCTCGAAAGCGAGAGCGACCGCCTCGTCAACTCCCTGCGTCAAATCGCCGAAAGCAACCTCGATGTCGAAGCAAAATTGCGCAAATTCCTGCGTTTCCGCCTGGAAAACAACACCTTACAAGCTTCATCTTCCATCAAATCTTGGTTCAAACTCGACGGCCGACGCCTCGAGCGAATCAACCGCCTCGTCCAGCAGAAAGAGAACCGCATGCTGCGAAATATCCTCGAACAAGGATGCCTCGAAGGCATCTTCGACCAAGAACGTTGCACAATCCTCTCCGCTTTCGTCAACCAGTGCATCTCATCGCTTGTAATCCCGCCGCTACGCACCGAATATAATGTAATCGTGCGCGA